>CBDUWJ010000182.1:0-5622 GCA_965370895.1 uncultured Anaerolineae bacterium
CCACGGCTCGTCATGGTTCAGATCCACCAACGTGCCATCGAAGGTCCGGGCCAGGAGCTCGTAGCCGACACGATAGAAACCTTTGGCCGCTGGCCGCACGGATGCGCCCTCGGCGATGGTGAGGGGGGCCATCATAGCCTGCCCGCACGAATTCAAGCACGGCATGCAGAGCGCCGGCACGGGTGCTGGCCAACGGCTTGTGGGTCACTACGAAATCGGGCTTGACCAACACCCGCTTCCTATCGGCGACGTCTAGGCGGTTCAGCCTGTAGCCCCAAGAGACAGACTGAACCGCAGGCAGTCGCACCTATTGGGGTGACGGGCTCTGACCCCATGAGTTGGCGTCTGTCGTCCTGACAGGCTCAGCCTGCGCATGGGCAAGCAACCCCAGCGCCCGGATCGTGTTTTCATATCGCTCGCCGCCCCGGAATGGAGCGCCCTGGCTCCTGGGCATCAATCGAACTCCAACTTCTTGTAGCGCATGGCGACGCTCTCGACCAAGCCGATGCCCATCATCAGCGTGATGAATGAGCTGCCACCGTAGCTGAAAAAGGGTAGTGGGATGCCGGTGACCGGCATGATGCCCAGATTCATGCCGATATTGACCACACTTTGGAAGAGGATCAACCCTGCCACGCCGGCGGCGATGAGCCGGCCAAAGGTGTCCCTCGATCGCTCGGCGACGCGCAATATCCGCCACAGAATGAAAAAGAGAAGGCCCATCATCACCACTGCACCCAGAAAGCCCAGCTCCTCGGCGGTTACGGCAAAGATAAAGTCGGTGTGGCGCACCCGCAAGAAGTGGAGTTGGCTTTGGGTGCCGTGCATCAGACCCTTGCCGCTCAAGCCACCAGAGCCAATGCTAACCAGGGATTGGTGCACGTTAAAGTAGGAATCGGGATCGCCAGCCGGATTGACAAAGAGCAGGAGGCGTTGCCGCATATAGTCCTCCAGACCGAACCAGACCGCCGGCAGCACCACCACCCCACCCACGGCGAGGATGAACAGGTAGCGGAATGGTATCCTGGCCATCCAGATCATGGACGCCCATATGGCCACTAGGGTCAGAGCCGTGCCCAGGTCGGGCTGGAGATAGATCAGGAACACCGGCAGGGCGACGACACCAAGCGAGACCAACACCGTGCTGAATTGACGTGCTCTGCCCAGCCCCTCCCGGTCGGCCAGCAGTTTTGCCAGGACGATGATAACCAGGATCTTGGCAGGCTCTGATGGCTGTACAGTGCCCGCCCCCAGCCATCGCTGCGAACCACCGGCTACCTGCCCGACCACAGAGGTGATGCCTAAAAAGACGAGCATCAACACATAGAGCGGGTTCCGCAGTACGTCCGTGATCCGCAAGGTGAGACAATCCAGAAGGTAAACCACAGCCAAACCGCCGACCATCAAGTAGGGCATCAGCGCCGAAGAGCGGCTGGGCTCTCCGGCAACCTCGCCGGCATTGCTACCAAGGCCTCCGAGGAGAGGCTCGTGCCCCAGACGCACGACGACCAAAACGCCCACGGCCACCGCGCCCAGCACCACCGCGACCAGGACTAGCCGCAAGAGCATCACATCCAGCTTTTCGATCCACAGCCGATCGGCGACAAAGACAGCGATCAGCAGCACCAGCCCCGCGAGTGCCGCTGGCAGCGCCGTCGCTGCCAGTGGCGCAATACCGGGTGCAAGAATGCCAACCTCTGACACGGGCTCGGCGCCGCCAGGGCTACCAAGCGCCGGCAACTGCTCTGCCCCCCAAACGATGACCATTCCCACGCTTGCCAGACTCAGCACGAGCGGTGTGAGAACGGCAAACGGGTGCTGGACAATCTCCAAGAGATGATAATCCACCGAGGCGGTGACTAGCAGGATGGCTGTACCGCCGACTACAAACATGACCTGACGCCGGACCGAATCCTCCAGCCCCAGAGTGTTGATGGTCGCACTGTAGATCATGGTCACGCCGTAGGCCGATAGGAGCAGCAGCGCCCCCAGGAGCAAGAAGTCGAACCGGCGCCAGGCACGTCTAGGCGTCATTGCACGAAGGCATTCCCAGACGTGTCATCACCCACCATCACTCCCCGCTCTCGCAGAGACCGCGACCTTCCCGGACCCAGAGCCGCGCGCCGGACCCACGATCGGAATGTCAGCCACCAGCCTGCTTTCTCGTTTGCTCTGGCTGAAGGTCACTTCCACCCCGTCAGCCTCGATCTCCAGGTACCGGGAGATGACAGTGATCAACTCGTCCTTCATCCTGTCCAACAAGACCGGCGAGATCTTGATCCGATCGTGGACCAGGACTAGCTGTAGCCGCTCCTTGGCGACTTCGCGGCTGGTCGGCTTGCGGCGTGCAAACAAACTATCCAAGAATCCCATAGTGCCTCCCTACTCAGAGCGACCGGATTCAGACCTGTCAGCTTCGATAGGCATACACACAAATCATGCAAGCCCTTGTGTTCCAATTCGCTCAATTGCTCATCTTCCCGTCACCCGTCCGTCAGCCACGGACGAAGCGGGCCAAGTGGTCAAACACACTCGATGATTCCTTGACGGGCATGAAGGGAATGTCCTGCCCCAGCAACCGGCCGGCGATGTTGCGATAAGCCGTGCCCGCAGCCGATTTGCCATCCAGCACCACGGGCGTTCCTCGATTCGTGGCTATGATAATTTTTTTATCCTCCGGGACGATACCGATCAGGTCAATGGCCAAGATCTCAACAACATCGGCTGTGCTAAGCATCTGCCCACGGCGAACCATAGCCGCATCCAGGCGGTTTATGATCAGGGTAGCTGGACCCTTTTCCGCAGCTTCAACCAGGCCCACGATCCGGTCTGCGTCGCGCACCGCCGAAACTTGAGGCGTGGTAACGATGATCACCCGGTCCGCAGGAGCGACCGCGTTACGGTAGCCTTGTTCGATGCCGGCTGGCGAATCGATGAGGACAAAGTCAAAGTCAGGACGCAACTGGTTGCACACGCTGAGCATCTGCGCCGGACTGACCGCCGTCTTGTCGCGCGTTTGAGCTGCTGGCAGCAGGTAGAGTTCGGACAACCGCTTGTCGCGAATGAGGGCCTGGCGCAAGCGACAATGGCCTTCCACCGCGTCGACCAGGTCGTAGACAATTCGGTTTTCCAGGCCCATGACCACGTCCAGATTGCGCAGCCCAATATCGGCGTCTATCACAACCACCCGCTGGCCCAGCGCGGCCAGAGCCATGCCCAGGTTCGCCGTCGCCGTGGTCTTTCCCACGCCTCCCTTGCCTGACGTTATGGTAATGACCGTGCCGCCATTGCTACCGGTGCCGCTATGGCTACCAAGTGCACTCATGTCCTACCTCTCTGTGGAGTTCCCACGGAATCCCGTGCTTTTTGCAGCGACTCCCCGAGTCGGCGCAACGCGCCTTCGATCCGTGTGGCAATACCGTGCAGCCGTACACGACCTGTCCACAGGTCGCTGGCAACGATCTGGAGTCTGCACACTAAAACGTGATCATGCCTGGCGCTCTGGAGCAGAGCCCTGCTGCCCAGCAGAGCCACTCCGGCCAAACAGGGCCTTCAACCTCGAGCGCCAACCTTCAAGCCCAAACATCCGCCTCCCGGGCAGGTTCCATTGCTCCACGACGATGCCCCCTTCGCACACCCTGGCAATTTCCGGCGCGGTGGGGGGACGGCCGCGATCAGGCGGGCGAGCGATATGGGACCCGATGCGGATCTGGTTAGGCATCAGTTGCAGCGCGCAGATGATGGCCTTCTCATCACCCATGGCTCCGGCATGAGCCGTGCCCCGCAGCTTGCCCCAGACGATAAGGTCGCCGCCGGCGACTAACTCAGCCCCTGGGTTCAGGTCGCCGATCAACGTGATGTGCCCAGCATGCTGGAGCGCCTGCCCCGAGTGCAAAGTCCGTCGGACAACGATGCCGGACATCTCTTCGCTGGGGCTGTCCTCTGGCGCGGCAAGGGCAGGTGGATGCAGGCTGGTCTCCAACCCCAGTTCCTGCGCTGCCGCGTAGGTGGCGGGGTGTTCGCACTGCACGGCCCACAGGGTCACGCCGCTCCGTTCGAGCGCAGCGCCAATCGCCTGCAACTGCTCACCAGTGAGGGAACGGTCTCCAACCCGTAGGGCCACTCGTCCTCCGACGAAAAACGAAGCTCCGGAATCTAGCTGCGCTCCGATCTCGCTCACTATGACATCCAAGGGACCCTCGCCCAAGGCGATCACCAGCCCATCGCTAGTACCCTTGATTGTTACCGCGTTTCCTTCCATAGAACCACCTTTGACCGCCGGTTCCTGGTGGGGAGCCGCCGGCCATTCCCCGTCATCCTCCAGATCACTGGCTCGCGACAAGTCACTATCCGCCACCACTACACCCACGAGCTCACCCTGCCCCCTAATTGTATCACTGAAAACGCGATCCTCCAATCCTCTGCGTGGCGGAGGCCAGAGACCCTGTCTTTCTTACCTGCGTTTTGGGACCTAGCCAAAGTCCGATGGACGTGTCCCCACAGGGACCAAGCAGTACAACCATGTCGGCGCACCGGAAGCGGCAAAGCCAGACGCCCCACGGGCAACGTCCCGGCCGGGAGCCTCTACGGCCGGCCCACCTCAATCGCCATATCACCGAAATAACCCAGTGCCCGCTTCATGTCGGCCGCAGGGTAAAAGTCCTCTTGGCCATCCCACGGGTCATTGGCCCACACGCCCTTGGCGTTGTAGCCTGTCACTACGACGACGTGCTGCCAGGGCACCAGGGTCACCGACTCACCGTGTATGTTCGCCATCACGGGTGTGCTCGGCTGACCGTCATAGGTCACCCAGGCAATGACCGGGTTGCCACGGGCGATGGCTGACTTGATCCCGTCTAGCCCACCCTCCACGAGCCAGGCTCGCAGCCCCGCGCTGTTGAGGATGTGCAGGATCGGATCGGCGTAAACACCATAGTCCTGGATTCCGCCGGTGGGGCCGTCCACGTGCCCCCGAAACCCCAGGTGAGGATTGTCATTTAGCGGCAACTGGTCCAGCACGTCGGCCTCGCTCAGATTTACGCCGTGGTACTGGGCAACCATGGACGCCGCGGATGATTCGCAGCTCAGGTTGTGGCTCTGCCTCTGGCGCGCAACGGTCAATCGAGCCTTGGACGGCAACGTCTCCACAGGCGCGACGCACTGTGGAAGTGCGTTGCACCTTGCCGCGAGGTCGTCCAGGGTACCCTGAAAGCCACTCACCTCTGCCTGGACCTCGGCCAGAGAAGCTCTCACGTCGGTCAACTGCGCCGATTCCGAGTCAGCGGCACTGCCGGCTGCTTCCACCGTCGCCTGCAGCACCGCGAGTTGCTGCGCCGTATCGTGCGCTTCCAGGGTTGCCAAACGGTTCTCCATCGCGCTGGCGGTGGCCTGCAAAGCGACAGCCGCGACTAGCTGGGCGTCCGTTGCTGTGCGCTCACCGCGCAGGATCTCCAGTTCGGCCTCGAGCACCTGGAGCTGCTTGGCCTCTTCCCAGGCCAGCAGGCCCAACGACACAGAGGCCAGGACCGCTATAGTGAAGGCCCCAAACAAGAGCCAGATCACAGTTGACGGCGAACGACGCTTCGCCGCGATCTTCCGATTCATAGCAAACTCTCTTTCCTT
>CBDUWJ010000183.1:0-5570 GCA_965370895.1 uncultured Anaerolineae bacterium
GGTGGCTGTTGTCCCCGTCTTTGGGGACAAAGTGGGTGGTACCCTGGTCCAGTCCGGCGCAGAGCTTGTCCAGGTCAGGGGCCAGACAGCCAAAGAGGAACGTGCCATAGTTGTCCCGGCAGGCTTGCCAGCTATCCAACGCCGTCCAAACGCGCTCTCCGACGACAAGATGAGTGAGGAATGCAGCCACGTCACTCTGTTCCCTTCGACGTGATGGTCAGAATCGGGATATACCAGGTTGAGTCGAGCCCGACTTCCCCTGGAGGCAGCGCCGAGCGCTGCAGCAAGGCATGGGCCTCGATGCGTGTGTAGCCCGCTCGCACCGATTCGTAGTAACCACCGTAGCCTAGATAGCTGCCAAAGGGCAGGCTAATGGCTGGGATGCTGGCGTAGGCAAAGATCCGCTGGAACAGGTTCACTTCCCGGCACAGATCGGCGATGTAGTAGCGGCCACCCGGTGCTAGCACACGGGCGATTTCATTCAGGATACGCAATGGATCAGCCCAGTGGTGCAAGGCAAAGGAACTGGCAACCAGGTCAAAGCTGCCATCAGCGAAAGGCAGACGATGCCCATCGGCCTGGGGCCAGAGCCCGCGTCCGTCCAGACCCGCCCGCCCTGCTAGCTGCCTGGCCCGTTCCACCATGTGGGCCGCCAGGTCCAGGCCGGCCATCCGCAGACCCGGGCGTTGCCGGGCAATCTCCACTGCCACATAGCCTGGACCAGTGCCCACGTCCAGTACATCTCCCTGCGTCACCCCTTGGGCCAACGCGCCCGCCACAAAGCGCTTGTGAGTCGTACGCACCAGCGGTACTCGGGTGATCAGACCATAGAGCCAGGTCAGAGCCCTGGGATCCACAGCCGCGGTCTCGGGCACGCGGCGTGCCAGACTAAAGTAGTTCATGCTTGTTTGGTAAAGTGTCTCCACGTTTTGGACAGGCCATCACGCAAGCTCACCTCGGCCTGCCAGCCCAAGTCGCGCTCGATCCTGCTGAAATCAAGATAGGAGTGGCGGGCATCGCCGGGGCGACGCGGGCCGCGACGGGGTGTCAGATCTTGGCCCGCCACCTCCAGCAGCGTGCGAAAGAGCCGGTTGATGCTGGTACCAACCCCCGTACCGACGTTGTAAGCCTGCCCGTCGCCCGCCTCCAGGACCAGCAGGTTGGCACGGGCACAGTCACCAATGTAGACAAAGTCGCGCGTCTGCTCGCCATCCCAGTGGATCTCGGGCGCTGTGCCATCCAGCAGGTTCTGGCAAAAGATGGAGACAACGCCTGCCTCCCCAAGTGGGTCTTGGCGAGGGCCGTAGACGTTGGCATACCGCAGACTGGTCCAACGCAGGCCATGCTCGATCCCATAAGTACGCACGTAACGCTCGCCTGTATGCTTGCTGAGGGCGTAGGGCGAAACCGGATTTGACGGGTGGTCCTCGTCCATCGGCACGTACTCCGGGTTGCCATACATGGCTCCGCCCGAGGAGATGTAGATGAACTTGCCCACATTTGCCTGACGGGCTGCCTCCAGTAGGTTGATGGTCCCCAGGATGTTCTGTGTGGCGTCAAAGACAGGCTGCCGGACCGACAGCGACACGCTGGCATTGGCCGCGTGGTGATTCACCACATCTGGGCGCTCCGCCCGAAAGAGCTCAGCGAGCTCCGGGTCGTTGATATCCATTTCCACCAGGCGGGCCGCCGGATTGACAAGTGCCCGCGTGCCAGTGCTCAGATTGTCCACCACGATCACCTGGTGACCGGTCGCTGCGTAGGCGTCCACAACGTGGGAGCCGATGAAACCAGCTCCGCCGGTGACTATGATCTTCATTAACTACTCTCCGCGCGTATTCATTTGTGCGAGGCTATTGTAGCACGGCTGGCGCAAAGGCTCAAGTTTGGCGGGAGGAGCGATTCATCAGAAGAGATCGGCCCCATGAACCCGGGTCAGGGCGGTTGGTTCAACGTGCGCCACTCGCACCATGGAACTTGACAGAGAACGAATGTTCTGGTACAATGGGGCCGAACAAATGAGCTAGTACCGTGAGCGGTTCGACAAAAGAGAGGAGGCCAGACCATGGCAAAGGATCTGTCTGAGCGTCAACAGAGGATACTGGAGTTCATCCGGGAGTTCATCAACCAAAATCGCTTCCCACCAACGATCCGCGAGATCGGAGCGAAGGCGGGCATCTCGTCCACTTCGGTGGTCAAGTATAACCTGGACGCCCTGGAACGCAAAGGGTTCATTGAGCGGGACCGCGAGATTTCGAGGGGCCTGCGCCTGGTCGAAGATCTGGCAGGACGCATAGCCGAGGTGATCCAGGTGCCGATCCTGGGACGCATCGCCGCTGGCGTGCCCATTCCCGTACCTGACGCGGAGTTCTCTCCATTTGGCTATGATACCACCATCGAACTTACCCGCGATATCGTCAAGGATGCCAACAATACCTATGCCCTGGAGGTGCAGGGGGATTCAATGATTGACGCCCTCATCAACGACGGGGACATTGTGCTGATGCGGCACCAGGAGCGGGTGGAGAATGGCGAATTGGCCGCGGTGTGGGTGCGCAGCCAGGAGGAGACGACCCTCAAACGCTTCTTCCTGGAAGGCGAACAAGTCCGGCTCCAACCAGCGAATCCAACGATGAAGCCCATGTTCTACCCGGCCCACGAAGTTGAGGTCATGGGCAAGGTACTGTGTGTCATCCGCCAGTTGAACTGAGCCAAACGAGCCCGATGAACCCTTGGCAACGCGGCCAGCACCTGCTCTCCACTCGCGGAGAGCAAGCCGCCGCGGAGTGGATCCAGAGATGATCGGCCGCCACACTTGAACGTAAGGTTAAATTCCCCGGCCCAAACGTAATCAGACGTCGTGGCTCTTGACTTAGAACGTGTGTTCTGTTAGAATAGAACACACGTTCTGGTATTATGGAGTAGAAAGGCAGGGAACCGAGAATGGGAAAACCGCGCAAGAGCTTTCGGGACGACGTTCTGGAGTACGTGAGAGCCTTTGTGAATGACAATGGCTATCCCCCAACGTACGACGAGATCCGGGAAGCGGTTGGTCTCAGCAGCAAGTCCCACGTAGCTTACTATCTCCGCGCCCTGGAGGAAGATGGCCTGATCGAGCGAATGCCGCGCACGCCCCGGGGACTGCGCCTGGTGAGACCGGCCCGCACGACGTTTGAAGTCAAGGTGGAGGGAACCATCGCCGCCGGTCAGCCTATTGAGCTGGCCGATGAGCCCGGTTCACAGATTGAACTCACCTCCGACATCGCCGATCACCGCAAAGACCTCTTTGCCCTGCGGGTACAGGGCGACTCAATGGTGGACGCCCTGGTGGGCGACGGTGACCTCGTCATTGTGGAGCGGCAGCAGGAGGCCCTGCGAGGGCAGATGGCCGTAGTCCACTTGCGGGACCGCAACCAGGCGACACTGAAACGTATCTATCCAGAGGGCGAATTGGTCCGGCTTCAGCCAGCCCACCCCACGCTGCCGTCGTTCCACGTGGACGCGCGGGATATCCGAATCCAAGGCCGGGTTGTGGCCATCATCCGCCAGCTCTAGTCTGTGAGGGAGTCCTATGATTCGCAAACTTTCGTCTTTCCGTCAGCATCAGGACCCGGCTCCCAGTTCGAGCCCGTGCGAGCACCGCGCTGTCTCGAAGGATGGCCGCATCATCTGCAGCAAGATCGCCGAGGGGGATAATGTCGTGACACCCAACCTCTGCCGTGCCTGCCCCGTCAAGGCCGTCAACTGCAGTCACCTCCGCTTCTCCCTGCGCCGGACGAGCCCCAGACCTCTCATCGTGCGCTTCAACGGGCGAACAGAGGTCTGGGACGACGACCCGCCGGAGCTCCACTTCGAGCAGGCCGCATGCACAGTCAAAGTGGTGCCCATCGGGCATCCGCAGGTGTGTGCCCGGTGTGAGCTGCGCAAGCCGGTGCAGGCGACTGTCGAGCGACCTGCCCCCCGCCAGCGGCGGGCGGTCGGGAGTGGCAAGGTGGTGCCCTTCCCGGGGCGTGGCGCGGTGGTGGCCGCGGGCTGATGCCCTCGAGTTACGAGCCAAGGGCTACAGATCATTGGCTGAGGCAGAGGACAGGGGAAGGAGCTGAGCATGGGTAGGGCGTCTATGCACCAGGTGTTGCACTTTCAAGCGGACCGCATAGAGCTGGTGTTGGCCAGTCACAAAGTGCCGGCGCGGGTGACCGGGGGCATGGTAACACCCCGTCTGGTGCGCTACCAGCTCACGACGCCGCTGGGCGTGCGGGTGAAGCAGGTAGCAGGGCTGGCGGAGGAGTTGGCGCTGAGCCTGGGTGCACCCTCGTGCCGGGTGTATCGCCAGGAGGGACAGGTGCAGGTCGAAGTGCCGCGGAGGGAAGGGCAGGTGGTGCGCCTATTGGAGCTGTGCCATGAGCTGGCAGACCGTGGGCGGGCTACTCCTGGTGAGCGTATCCTGGCAGGCCCTGGTCGAAGCACGGTGCCGCCGGTAACGGCAGTTCTGGGGCGGGACCAGGATGGAGTGCCGCTGTTGCTTCGGCTGCCAAGTCCGAACGTGGCCCACGTGCTGATCGCGGGCACGACGGGGTCGGGCAAGACAGCGTTGGCCCGGGCGATGGTGGCTTCGCTGGCGATGTTCAACAGCCAGCGGGAGTTGCAGTTGGTACTCGTGGACCCCAAGGGGCGGGGGCTCCTGGCCTTCGAGGGGCTTCCCCACCTGGTGACACCGGTGGTGACGCGGGTGGACGAGGCATTGAGGGTGTTGGAGCGCTTGGTGGCGGAGATGGAGCGGCGGGACGTGGAGGGTCGTTCGGAACCGAGGATGGTGGTGGTTCTGGACGAACTGGCGGACCTGGTGCAGGTGGGTGGGCGGGCGATGGAGGGGCTGGTGAGGCGGCTGACGCAGCGGGGGCGGGAGGCAGGGCTACACATTGTGGCCTGTACGCAAAAGCCAGCAGCGGCGGTGATCGGGGGCTTGGTAAAGAGCAACTTTCCCGTGCGGATGGTGGGCAGCGTGGCGAGTCCAGAGGATGCAAAGGTGGCGACGGGGATAGCGGCGACGGGCGCGGAGCGGTTGCTGGGGCAGGGGGATTTTTTGGTGGTTTCCAAGGGACAGGTGACGCGGATGCAGGCCGCGTACGTGCAGGCGTCGGAGGTACGGGATTTGGTGGCACAGCTCAGGGAGGGCTCGGGGCAGTCGATGCTGGCGGCGACGGGCACCAACGGCCCTGACAAACCGTTGGCAAACCTAAAGCGTCGACTACGGCCGCACCTGCGCCGGGTAAAATGAAGCAACAGGGGAGTCTAGCGTGGAACTGGAGCCGTGGTTCCGTGAGGATGTGGCCAGCACATCGGCAGCCAGCGTTGAGAGCATGAAGGCCGCCAAGGCGGCAGCATCGCCGGTGAGTATAGAAGTGGTTGAGGTCTATCAGCAAGAGTCTGCCGGCGCGCTGCAGGTTCTGGGTGTGGCTCATGGGGTGGTGCTGCCGGCCAGGTGCAGGGCCTACGGCTGGCAGCCATTGCCCGACGGGACGGAGGTGCTAACGCCTCAAGCCCCAGGGCAGAGGGTAAACAAACTTGAA
>CBDUWJ010000184.1:0-5549 GCA_965370895.1 uncultured Anaerolineae bacterium
CAAATGGCACGAATTATCGACGTCATTGAGGTACCAAACCAGCAACAGGATGAGATGGTCCGGCGAGTGCCCGAGTATGGGGCGGGTGATTTCCGCCTCGGCTCGCAGGTGATCGTGCGGGAATACCAGCAGGCGGTCTTTTACCGCGATGGCAAGGCACTGGATACCTTTGGACCCGGGCGCCACACGATCACCACGGCGAACGTGCCCCTGCTCAGCCAGCTGGTTAGTTTGGTGACGGGAGGCAAAACACCCTTCACGGCCGAGGTCTATTTCGCCAGCATGCGCGAGTTCTTGGACCAAAAATGGGGAACTGCCGAGCCGATCCCGCTGCGCGACAGTGACCTGGGCTTGGTGCGGCTACGGGCCTTTGGTACTTTTTCGATGCAGGTCAACGACGCGCCACTGTTTGTGAACAAAATCGTTGGCGCTCAAGGGCTGTACCAGACGCCGCAGATCACCCGCTATCTACGGGGCATCATCATCGCCAGGATGACCGATCTGTTGGGCGAACTGGGGAAAGGGCTCTTTGACCTGCCAGCCCTCTACGACGAGATCGGTGCTGCGGTCAAGGCCAAGACCCAGGACGACTTTGCCAACTTGGGCGTCCAGCTCAAGGCACTGTACGTCAACTCCATTAGCCCCACAGAAGAGACGGCCAGGGCCATCGACGAGCGAGCCGCGATGGGCGCCATCGGCGACATGCAGGCCTATATGCAATACCAGATGGCGCAGGGTGTCCGCGACGCGGCCCAGGCGGGAGGGGGCAGCGTAGTAGGTGCAGGCGTGGGCTTGGGCGCCGGCGTGGGAATGGGTTCGGTGATGGCCCAGATGATGGGCCAGGCGGCTAGTGCGCCTGCCGCCCAGGCTGCGGTGACGCCTGAGATCATGACTCTGTCAGAGGCAGCGGCCTATATGCGCGTCGGCGAGGAGGATGTCCTGGAGGTCATCAAGGTCGGCGAACTCAAGGCCAAGAAGATCGGCACCAGCTATCGCATCAGCAAAAGGGCCGTAGACGATTTCCTATCGAGTTAGTGCACTCAATCCTCGGCCGAGGATGACGGATGTCCAGGGGGGGAGGCCTGAGCCTCCCCCCGTTGCGTTTTCAGGGATGGGGATGGGACCTTGAAGTTGACAGGCCAGCATGCTTGTGCTATCCTGAGACCGTGACCCAGCGCCAGCAGAGAGGCTCGCCATGTGGCAGACATACGAAAGGGCAACCTCGGTACAGGAAACGCTAGAGATCCTGGCCCAAGACGATGGAAGGGCATAGATCATAGCTGGGGGACCAACCTGATCGTCGAACTGCATGCGGGCCAGCACAGCATCGCGTGACTGGTAGATGTGACAAGTTTCCCCGACCTGGACCGTATCGAGTAGGATCGGCCCTGGGCCGGTGGCCTTCCGGGCGCGAGAGACCGAGGCCTTCCTGACAGGTCGTCCGGCCCAGGAGAGAACCTACCTCCAGGCAGCAGAGATCGCCGCCCGCGACGCGAATCCCCGCACCGGCCCGCAGCGGGCCTCCCAGGAGTAGCGGACCGAGGTGCTCGAGGTGCTGGTCCGCCAAGGCCAGGAACGGTCGGTTGCCCAGTCTTCGCCTGGGCATATTGGGTGTTGGGTACTGAGTATTGGCGCTCTTGAGAAGGAGAATGTGACCGTGGAATATGATCCGCTGGCCTCGGTGCAGGCGGCTGGCCCACCGGGGACGATATCGTTTACCTACGGCCTGCCTGACCCGGTGACCTTCCCGGCACAAGACCTAGGACGCGTCACCGACATAGTGTTGCGGGAGCGTCCCGAGTTAGCCTTGCAGTACGGGCCGGAGCAGGGCTACGGCCCGCTGATCGACTATCTGCGGGACAAGCTGGTCCGAGACGAAGACCTGACCATGGCCCGCCCCAAGATAATGCTGACCGGTGGCTCGGCACAGACGCTGGACCACATGTGCACGCTCTTTACCCGACCCGGGGATCTGGTGCTGGTCGAGGCTCCCACCTACCACGAGACTCTGCAACTCTTCCGCGACCACGGGCTGAAGCCGGTTCAGGTACCCACCGACGACAACGGCCTGCGGGTCGAGGACCTGAGCACCCGTCTGGAGTCCCTGGCCCAGCGCGGCGGCGAGGGCAGCGCACCCGCTGCTCGCGTCCGCTTTCTGTACGTCATCCCCAACTTTCAGAATCCCAGCGGTGTGACCCTGGCCGCCGACCGCCGGCAAGCGGTGCTGGACCTGGCTGAGCGCCACAACCTGCTGGTGGTTGAAGATGACGTGTACCGCGATCTGGCCTACGAGGGAAACGTGCCGCCCTCCCTTTTCGCGCTCGACGACGGGCGGCGGGTGCTGCGCGTTGGCAGTTTCTCCAAGATCCTGGCGCCGGGGGTGCGGATGGGCTGGCTGATGGGACCAGTGGGTCTCATCGAGCGTCTCATCAACAGCGGGTTGCGCTGCATGAGCGGCGGGGCCAACCCACTGATCGCCAATGTCTTGGCAACCTACTGCCTGCAGGGCCTGCTTGAACCCCACATCGAGCATCTCTGCGGCATCTACCAGGAGCGGCGGGACGTGATGCTGGCAGCCCTGGCGGACCACATGCCTGCCGGTGTGCGCTGGACCCGTCCGGGCGGAGGATTCTTTGTGTGGCTGACACTGCCCGAGCCGCTCCGTGCTGCTGAGGTGGTAGCGCGGGCCAGGGAGGCTGGCATCATGCTCCTGGCGGGCGACCCCTTTTTCGCTGGAACACCCACTGGTCAGCACCTGCGCCTGGCGTTCAGTTACGTGACACCGGCGAAGATCCGAGAGGGGATCGAGACACTGGGGCAGGTGCTACAGTTTAGCGTGTGAGCCCAGGTACCAAGGAAGGCAGGCCCAGGCTTCGCCAACCCATAGTTGGCGCGACTCGGGCAAGCAAGGTTGGAGCTACTGAGACTAGATTGTGCCTTGTGCATCAAGTCTTGTGCCTTTGTCTGGAGGGAACGATGGCGTTCATTGGATTGCAGCCCAAGTGGGAAAGCATAGAGTGGTTCCGCGACCACGTGTCGTCGGGCAAGGCCGCCTTCTTTGCCCAATACGGCATGGACTTTGTACCCGGCCGGCGCGAGGGCGCCTACTTGTGGGACGTGGAGGGTGAAAAGCGCCTGATCAACTGTCACTGCAACGGCGGTGTCTTTAACCTGGGCCACCGTCATCCCGCCATCGTGGAGACTCTGAGGCAGGCGCTGGACGAGCTGGACATAGGCAATGGCCACCTGCTCTCCGAGCAGCGGGCGGCGCTCGGCAAACGCCTGGCGGAGCTGGCCCCGGGCGATCTACCCTACAGTACCTTTGCCGTGGGCGGTGGCGAGGCGATCGACTTTGCCCTCAAGCTGGCCCGCGCGCACACAAAGCGCCCGGGCATCATTTCGGCGAGGGGCGGCTACCACGGGCACACCGGTCTAGCCCTGGCCGCGGGCGATGCCCAGTACCGCGATCCGTTTGGCCCCATGCCCCCCGGTTTTGCCCAGGTCGCCTTTGGCGACGTGGACGCCGTGGCTGCCGAGATGGGCGCCCAGGCCGACACGGGACAGTCCGTGGCGGCGGTCATCCTGGAGACTATCCCCGCCACGCTGGGGATGCCCATTCCTCCGCCCGGCTATTTTGCCGAGCTGCGCGCCCTGTGCGACGCCCACGGCGCTCTGCTTATCGTGGACGAGGTGCAGAGCGGATTGGGCCGTACCGGCGCAGTGTGGGCCATCGAACACTTTGCCGATGCGGCTAGAGGAGGGGCCTGTGTCGAACCGGACATCCTGGTGACGGGCAAGGGGCTCAGCGGCGGGGTGTACCCCATCGCCGCTACCTGCTACCGCGAGGAGCTGAACGCCTTTATGCACGCCAATCCCTTCATTCACGTTTCGACCTTTGGCGGGGCCGAGGTCGGGTGCGCTGTCGCCCTGGCGGTGCTGGAGCTCACGGCCAGCCCCGCCTTCCTGAAGCGCGTGAACGAGGTGGCAGGGCGCTTTGCCAATGGTTTTCAGCAACTCCAGGAACGGTACCCTCAGGCACTGGTCAATGTCCGGCAATTGGGCCTGATGATCGGGCTGGTGTTCCCCGACGAGACCTGCGGCCCAATAATGACCAAGCTGCTATACGACATCGGCGTGTTGGCCATCTATGCCAACAACGACCAACGGGTCCTCCAGTTCCTGCCGCCGCTGATCATGAGCGATTCCGAGGCCGAGGAGACGCTGGATGCTCTGGATCGCGCCCTGGCCTTGCTCAGCCAGATGCGAGGTTGGGCGATCCATCACTAGAAGCCAGGGGCCAGACAAACGCTGAGACCCCCAGCTTTCGGTGGCGGAGGCATCACTACTTGCCCAGGCTAGCCCTGACCTCTTCCCCGACTGTCCCCGGGGGGTTCACGGTGCCAGGTTCACTGTGTGTACATCCGTCGATCTTCTAAAGGAGGCCGATCCGTGGCTCATTTGATCCCCATTCCATCTCTGGCCGTGACTGTGACCCTGCTCGTGCGGGCCAAGTTCAGGTCGGACCAGCGCGCGGTTTTTGTCTTCAAACCCCTCTCGACTCTGCTTGTCATCTCGGTAGCCCTTCTGTCGTTCTTGGCGCCTGGGATGCAGCCCTCCTTCACACTATGTATCACACTGGGACTGGTACTGTCGTTGGGCGGCGACGTGGCCCTGATGCTCGAGTCCAGCAAGGCTTTCATAGTCGGGCTGGTGCTCTTTTTGCTGGCCCATGTCGTCTACTCTATCGCCTTCACCGTGCCCAACGGCTTTCACCCCCAAGATCTGATCTCGGCTGCGGTGCTACTGGCCGTCGGGGTGGCCGTCTATCTGGCCCTCAGGCCCGGTCTGGGATCTATGAAGGGGCCGGTCATCCTGTACATCGTGGTCATCTGCGTCATGGTCAACCGGGCGGTGTCCACGTTCTTTGGCGACACATTCAGCACCACCCAGGCCTGGCTGATGACCCTGGGCGCGACCCTGTTCTGGCTCTCGGACCTATTGCTGGCCATCAATCGCTTTCGCCGGCCCATCAAGGCGGAACCCCTAGGTCTCTTTCTTTACTATGGGGGCCAACTGCTCATCGCCCTGAGCCCATCATATTTCGTGTGAGAGGCAGTCCCTGGATTGCCAGGAGCTGCCTGACAAAGACGAAAAGGGCACAGTCAGGGGGCTAGGCCCATCACGGCACGGGCTGAGCACGCAGCGCCGCATTGCCCTCTGTGACCAAGTGCTTGAGCTGCTGAAGGTCCCACACGTACTCGGCGCCAAGCAGGTAGGGATAGACGGTGTTGTTGTGCAGCAGCGGGTCCGCACCGGGGCGCAAGGCGCGGTCGCCGTCTGGCGTACCAGGAATGGGCGAAAACAGGGCCAGTTTGGCCTGGATGCCCTGGCGGTGGACGAAATGGATACTGGTTTCGACCTCGGATAGCGGCTGGCCTGGCAGCCCGGCCAGGATGTAGGCTACCACATCCCCGGGACGGAAGCCGGCCGCTCGCAGATGGACCACAGCCCGTTCGAAGGCGTCCGTGGTGACCTTGCCCCCGGTGGCC
>CBDUWJ010000185.1:0-5547 GCA_965370895.1 uncultured Anaerolineae bacterium
CCGGAAGCAGAGGACTATAGCGCCGTGCGGCTCTTTGTGCAGAACGCCCGCCGGATGGCCCCTGGCTTTTGCCTGTCGCCGGAGAACCTGCCCCACGTCGTTCGCATCTGCCGGCTGGTCGCCGGGCTGCCCCTGGGCATCGGATTGGCCGCGGCCTGGGTCCGCCTCTTCTCCTGCCAGCAGATCGCCGACGAGATCGAAGGGAGCCTGGACTTTCTCCACGACCCGGGGCAAGGCGCCCCCGAACGACAACACAGCCTGCGGGCGACCTTTGAGTCTTCCTACCGTTTGCTGTCGGAGACGCAGCAGGCACTGTTGCGCAGGCTAAGCGTTTTCCGGGGCGGGTTCACGGTGGAAGCCGCGCAGCAGGTTGCCAGCGCCACGCCCTCCGGTCTCGTTTGCTTGCTGGACAGATCCCTGCTCCAGACCTACCCCTCCAGGCGCCTGGACGTGCATATTACCGTGAGAGAGTTTGCGGCAGAGAAGCTGGCCGTATTGCCCGAGGAAGACCGGGAGACCTGGGCGCGACACTGCCGCACCTACCTCGCCTTCGTCCAGCAACGAGAAGAAGCTCTGCGGGGGCAGGGTCCCAAGGAGGCCCTGGAGGAGATCGACGTGGAGTTGGGGAACGTCCGGGCAGCGTGGCGCTGGGCGGTGGACCAGGCCCGGATCCAGGACATTGAGGACAGCATTGAGGGGCTGTCTCGCTTCTACGATCTCAGAGGATTGTATCGGGAGGCAGAGGTGGTTTTTGGGCTTGCCGCTGATCAGATGCTGGCTCTCGCATCAGAGGAGACCGGGCCAAGGCGGGCCGCCTGCCGCCTGCTTGGCCAGCAAGCGCGCTTTCTGCTCTACAGCGCACAGTTTGCGCGGGCAAGCCAGATCGCCGAAACTGCCGCCGTGCTGGCCCACACTACTCAGGAGACACTGGCGGAAGCCACTGCCTACTACTTCTGGGGGGAAGCGCTCTGGCGACAGGGGAACCACGGGAGGGCCCGGACCCAGCTTGAGCGCGCTCTCCACTTGGCTCGCTCCATGCACAGCGCCGGGGGCACAACCGCACGAGCCGCTCGGGAGGTGGAGACCGGCAGTCTGAGCAGCCTCGGCGCTGCCTGTTGGATCCACGGTGACCGCGTGGAGGCTCAGGGCTTCCTGCAACGGGCTTTGGAGATCGCCAGAGCCGACGGCAATCGCCAGGACCAGGCAAAGCTACTCACCAACCTTGGCGTGTGCGCGCTCGAGCAAGGGGATTGCGCCGAGGCCAGCGCGATGTTCCAACAATCCCTGAACATGAGGCGCGCAATAGGCGACCGAAGAGGTGAAAGCATCACGCTGGGCAACCTGGGGAACGTACTCCTCTACCTGGGCGCTTACGACCAGGCCAAGGCGCACTATGAGCAGGCCCTCCGCATCCAAAGAGAGATCGGCGCCCGCAACGATGAAGCACTGTCGATCGGCAATCTGAGTCTGGTCTACCACTACCTGGAAGAAGACGAAACTGCCAGGAAGTACAGCCACCAGGCGCTACAGATCGCACAAGGTATTGGCGAGCGTCGCACAGAAGGGGCGATGTGGATGAAGTTGGGCCACGCCCTGGCGGGGCTGGGACAGCTCGATGAGGCCGCCAGGGCCTACCGGGAATCGGTCACACTGCGGCGTGAGATGGGCTGGGCCAATGTGGCCATGGAACCCCTCGCCGGACTGGCACGCGTGGCCCTCGCCCAGGAGGACCTGGCACAGGCCCAGGCGCAGGTCCAAGAGATCCTGAGCTACCTCGAAACCGGGACACTAGATGGAACGATCGCCCCTTGCGAGATCTACCTGACCTGCTATCGCGTCCTGGAGGCCAACGAGGACCCCCGCGCCCCGGAGATCCTGGCCAGTGCCTTCGACCGGCTGCAGGAGCGCGCCGCGAGGATCACGGACGAGGAGATGCGACGCTCATTCCTGGAGAATGTGCGACCCCATCGCGAAATCGTACGTGACTTTGCGTCAATGCAAGACACGGGGTAATCCCACGTTCGCAGGGCACCTCGCCTGGCGAGCGATGGGCCCCATCGCGAAATCGTACGTGACTTTGCGTCCATGCAGGACACCGGGTAATCCCACGTTCGCAGGGTCCCATGCATGGCGAGCGATGGGTCCCAGCGCGAGCTCGTGCGCGCCTTTGCGTCCATATGGAGACCGAATCACCCACGTTCCCAGGGCTTTTTGCATGGCGAGTGATGGTCCCCGTCGCGAACCTGCTTGAGCCTGTGCAAACGGGGGATGGGCGTCGTCAGGTTGCGTGTGCTGCTTCTTCAACCGGAAATGGGACCCATCGGCAGGCCATACACGAACTCGCGGCTAACAGGTAGCGTATCTCTTCGGATGGAAATGCCGCATCAGGCTCGTCCGTCGTCGCCATCCCCCCGCTTCCAAAGGAAGCGCCTCCTCCGCAGAGGGCACACACCGGGACAGTGAGACAGTGAGACAGTGGCACAGTAAACCGCTCGCCCGTGCTGAAACGCGCCCTCACCTGGTCTGCACCACTCTTGGGCCGTACACCTCACACCTCTCCAGTCACCCATTCGCCCGCCTCACTACCCCTGCCATCCGGAACCCAGCGGCTTCTGTGTGAGTTTCCACCGAACCATACACATCACCGGGTAACATCCTGGGTTGACATGAGCACGGACCCTGTGCTATACTCTGGCGAACGCGGCCGCCCTGCTCCGACGATCGAAATGCTGGTCGATCCGGTCGAACACGGCGGGCGGGCTCGCCCGAGCGAAGGAGGAATCGCATGTTGAGTTCCCTGAAAGAGAGCATCTTGGTACTGGCTGCAGTCGCCTTGGTGGTGCTGGTCATCTCACTGGCTGCGAACCTGGCGCCGGTGGAGGTCCTGGCGGACGCATCGCTCTCGCCGCCATCTGGTCCGCCAGCGATCGCCCGCGCCGCGGCCACGTCCACACCGACACCCACAGCGGACGGCGGGTGGACGCGCATTCAGGCCGCGGGCAAGATGGTCGTCGGCACCTCGGGGGACTATGCGCCTTTCGAGTCCTATGACAGCGACTTTGAACTGGACGGCTTTGACATTGCGCTCATGGATGCCATCGCCGAGAAGCTGGGTGTGAAAGTCGAGTACAAGGACTTTGTCTTCGATGGCCTCATCGACGCTGTGCGGCTCAACCAGGTTGATGCAGCCATCGCGGCGCTTTCTGTCACCCCGGAGCGCCAGGCGGTGGTGGACTTTTCTAACGTGTACTATGTGGGCCAAGACGGGATCCTGGCCCGCGAGGACTCGATCATCAGCTCCATCGAGGCTGCGTCGGATGTGGCCACGCGCAAACTGGGCGTGGAGCGTGGCAGCGTCTACGAATCCTGGGCGCAAGCCAATCTGGTGGACACCGGCCTGCTGCCGGTCAACCGTCTGTTCTCCTATCAGAAGGCCGGAGATGCCGTCAGGGACCTGAAAGAAAACCGGGTGGATCTGGTGATGCTGGACCTGCTGCCGGCTGAGATGTTCGTCGAGGAGGGGGGGGTCAAGGTGGTCGGACAGGGCCTCAACCAGCAGCGGCTGGCTATTGCCCTGCCCAAGGGATCCGGTGCATTGCAGTCGGAGATCAACAGTGCGCTGACGGAACTGCAGAATGAAGGCAGTCTCGCCGATCTGACCAAACAGTATCTGCACGCGGAGCCAGGGCCGCCCACGCCGACTCCCACTCCTCCCGCAAAGGCCACGGCGACGCCAACTCCGATCCCAACGCCTGAGGCGTGTGTGGACGGCATGGCCTGGGTGGCGGACCTGTCGTACGACGACAAGAACATGGCCGCACCGCCCGTGCTCAAGCCCGGCCAGGGCTTTGTGAAGAGTTGGCGGGTGCGCAACTCCGGGACTTGCGCCTGGGACAGCTCCTATCGTCTCGAGTATGCACGGGGCAATGTGCCGGCGGCGCGCATGCAAGGCCAACCGGTGAGCATCGTGGGCACGGTGCCGGCCGGGGGCACCTATGACCTGAAGGTCAATCTGATCGCCCCGCAGAAGCCAGGCACCTACCAGGGATTCTGGAACATGGTCAATGGCAAGGGCCAGGCATTTGGCCAGCGCATCTGGGCGGGCATCAAGGTCCCGGCCCCGCCCAGGCCCACGCCAATACCAACCCAGCCACCGGCACCGGGCATTAGCTTCAGCGTCGATCGTACTCAGATCAGGGCCGGCCAGTGTGTGAACTTTCGGTGGGATGTTGACAATGTGAAGGCGGTCTACTTTTACCCCCAGGGTTCCTCGTGGCAGCAGAATGGCGTGACCGGGCACGAAAGCCGCCAGGTTTGCCCGGGTGCGACGACAGTCTTTGAGTTGCGGGTGGTCAAGCCTGACAACTCGGTCGAGACCAGGCAGATCCGAATCGACGTGCAAGGGGGGGGAGGCGGCGTGCCGAGAATCGAGGTGTTTTCCGTGGATCCCCTGCGGATCACCCTGGGCAGGTGCGTGGCGATCCAGTGGCAGGTTGGCGGCGATGTGAACAAGGTGGACATCCTGCGTCATGATCGCGTCATCTGGGACAACGCGCCGCTCAGTGGCAGCTTGCAGGATTGTCCAAAGAAGACGGGGGGCAAACGGTACAACATCAAGGCCTACGGACCGGGTGGGCAAGCCTACGATGAGCGCAATGTCACCGTGGTCGACCAGGGTCCCAGGTAGGGGCTCGCCCTGACCTCAGATGGCTTTGGGGTCGGGGCGACCAGGGTCTACCTTCCCACCATCCTTAGAGATTCGGCCCCGGCGCGCTGAAGCGAACGACGGCTTTGCGCTATGCCGCAGCTCCAACAGACTGGACCGGTCGCGAACTTGGCAGTTCGCAGAGACCGGTCCAGTCTTGGCGTCGAGTTGCTTACCCGACCAGATCTGCCATAATGCCTGCATCCCCATGCAGGACCGCTCCGGTATGATCAGTACTATCAGCTCTACAACCGCGGCATCGACGGTACCCCGCTGTTGGGGGAGAGCGGAACTACCCGTACTTTCTGAGGCTGTACGCCAACCACATCGAACCCATCGCTGAGACCTATGCCTATAGTTTGCTGAGCAATCACTTGCGCTTTCTCGTTCGTTTCAGGACGATCGACGAGCAGCGAGCTTACACGCAGACCCAGACTCAGCGAAACGCCGGGCGTCGCTCAAATCCTTCTCCGCCACTCTGGCGTCTGTCGGAGGCTCGATTTCATAGTCGCTGACATGTCGGTCGTCCATGACCCGTCTGCAGATGCGGCTATATTCGGCTTCAGTGAGGCCTGGTCTGACAAAACGCTCTCGAACTGCGGCGATGTGCCACCGGTAGGCTACTGAACTGCTTTCTCTCTAGCCAGAGCGAGGATTCGTCGTCGAATGTCGGGTGAGATCCACATGCCAGCATCCACCAGCCGGTTGACAAGTGGCTCTATTTGTTCCGTCAAGCCTTGAGATTTGGCCTCTAGCAGAACCTTCAGTGTGCCCCACGCCTCCAGGCCAGCAGCGCGGGCAATCCTTCGAGCCAGAGCGTCATCCAGCAGAACAACCCGATC
>CBDUWJ010000186.1:0-5530 GCA_965370895.1 uncultured Anaerolineae bacterium
TGCGCTGGAGGCTGTCCCCAACGCGTAACGGTCTCTGATGGGGTTGCAGGTAGCTTCCAAAGGAGGTATAATGCCCTCGTCTATGACAGTTGCCACTATCCTGCAACTGGAAGCTAGATCGCCAGAGTTGATTAGCTCTGGCAGCGTTCGCACTGACATGACCCCAGCGAGGAGGCTGACTTTGGTACCGCAACGTCTCAGACTGATGATCCCCGGGCCGGTGGACGTGGAGGAGGACGTCCTGGCGGCCTTGGCAGAGCCCGTTCTGCCTCACTACGGACGGGCGTGGCTGGAAATCTACGACGAGGTGATCGAACGGCTCAGGCAACTATTTGCCACTCGGAACGACATAATCCTCATGACCGGGCCGGGGACAGCAGGGCTGGACGCTTCGCTGGGGAGTCTGGCGCGAACTGGCGAGAAGGTGCTGGTGCCGCACAATGGCTTCTTTGGAGCACGGCTGGCGACCGTGGCCCGGAGCTATGGCCTGGATGTGCGGACCATCCCGGTGGCACCGGGGCAGCCTCTCGATCCTGAGGCGGTACGCCAACAACTATGTGCCGAGCCTGACATCCAGGCCATTGGAGTAGTACACCTGGAGACCTCTACCGGCGTCGTGAATCCCGTGCGAGAGATCGCGGCCGTCGCCAGTGGCTGCGGGGTGCCGATAATCGTGGATGCGGTATCCTCATTGGGAGGAATGCCACTTCCCGTGGACGAGTGGGGCATTGACGTGTGTGTCACAGTGAGCAATAAATGTCTGGGCAGCCCCCCTGGCCTCGTGCCCCTGTCGGTCAGCCAGCGTGCTTGGGACCAGATGGACCGCAAACGCGGCCGGGCTCATGGCTGGTACCTGAACCTGCTCACCTGGAAGGACTATGCCACCAATTGGGCATCCTGGCATCCCTATCCCACCACACTGCCCACCAACAACATCATGGCCTTGCTGACCTGCCTGCGGCGCATCCTGGATGGGGGCCTCGAGGCCCAGTATGACCGTCACCTCCAGGCGGCGCAGACCGTTCGAGCCAGGCTGGCGCAACTGGGCTTTGAGCTGTTTACGCCCCAAGCCTGTACCTCACCGTTGATCACGGCCGTCTGCGGACTGCCAGGGATGGACATTGACGACTTTCGCCGCTACCTGCTGGAAGAGTGGCAGATCATGATTGCGGGCGGTCTGGAGGAACTACGAGGCAAGATCTTTCGGGTGGGTCACATTGGCAAAGCCGCGTCCAGCGAGTACACTGAACACTTCCTTAGCGGCGTCGAGGCGTACCTCCAACTCCGAGGTTAGGATGTCCCCCGCCATGAAAGAGGGAGCAGAGTCTGCCCGCCCACTCTGTTGCCTGCAAGCAGGGCCTATCGAAGTGATGTTTGACTGTTGACTGCCTTGGGAGGCAAGCGTTGGAGCCGGATTCGATTCGAAGCTCAGCCCACAGGGAAACGATCCTGGCCGTACAGAGGGCGGCGCTGGCCGCCGTAGAACCGGGCGCGGCTGTGCGCCGCCTGGTTCAGCGCCAAGGGGGCCAATTGTCCATTGCCGGGCACACCCATGACCTCTTGGCGGCCGAGCGGGTGTGGATCGTCGGAGGAGGCAAGGCAGCCACAGCCATGACGGCTTCGCTGCACGGCATTTTGGGCGACCGCCTGACCGGCGGCCTGGTGATCACCAAGTACGGTCACGCTGACCCCCGCCTGGACACAGGACCGGTGGAGCTCGTCGAGGCTGGACATCCCCTGCCCGACGAGGCGGGCGTCGCTGGCACGCGTCGCATGGTCGACCTGCTAACCAGGACAACCGGGCGAGATCTGGTGTTGGTCGTACTCTCTGGGGGTGGGTCGGCGCTGTTGACGCTCCCGGAAGAGGGCATAACCCTGGCCGACTTGAAGGAAACGACCGACTTGCTTCTGCGCTGTGGAGCAACCATTGTGGAGCTCAACACGGTGCGCAAGCACCTGTCCCGGATCAAGGGAGGGGGACTGGCTCGCCTGGCACTGCCGGCTCCCGTGGTCAGCTTGGTCCTCTCGGACGTCGTGGGCGACCCGCTAGGCGCTATCGCCTCTGGTCCCTGTTCGCCCGATCCCACTGTCTTTGCCGATGCCTGGGTCGTGCTGGAGCGCTACCACTTGGTCGAGCGCGTACCCTCGGCGGTGCGAGAACGGCTTCAGGCCGGAGTCGACGGTAGCCTGCGTGATACGCCCAAGCCAGGCGATCCGCTGTTCGAGCGCGTGGAAAATGTGATCATCGGCAGCAACCGCCTGGCCGCCGAGGCGGCCGTGGCCGTGGCCCGCACAAGGGGGCTTAACACACTACTCCTCTCCACCTTCGTGGAGGGAGAAGCCCGTCAGGTGGCCCAGGTGGCTGCGGCTCTGGCCAGGGAACTGGTTACCTACGACCGGCCCGTGCCCCGCCCCGCCTGCCTGGTCTGGGGCGGTGAAACCACCGTCACTGTATGCGGAGGGGGTCTGGGCGGGCGCAACCAGGAACTGGCCCTGGCGGCGGCTGTCGCCCTGGACGGGCTACCGGACGTCCTGCTCGTGGCCCTGGGCACCGACGGCACAGACGGTCCTACCGACGCGGCCGGTGCTGTCGCCACCGGTGAGACCGTTGGCCGCGCCCGGTCCCTGGGCCTCGACCCGGCTGCCTACCTGGCGAACAATGACGCCTATCCCTTCTTTGACGCCCTGGGCGATCTGATCCGCACCGGGCCGACGGGCACCAACGTCAACGATCTCCTGTTCATCTTTGTGATGTAGTACATCGTGACCCAGCTTTTGAGTGATGTGGCATCTGGAGCCTGAGCTCCTTGCCCAGTTCGGGGTAAGCCCTTCGGCAGACTCAGGCCATGCTGCGCGGAGGCAAAGAACATCCTGAACGAAGCCGGAGGGAATCTCGGCCGTGCCGTGCGAGATCGGAGGTAACCCATGCGTAGAGTCAAAATCAGTGCCGGGGGCGTGACCGCCACGGCCACGTTGAACGACCATGCTGTAGCCGACGCCATCTGGACGGCGCTGCCCATCACCGCCCGAGGCAATCGATGGGGCGACGAGATCTATTTCGAGATTCCAGTCCGTCTGCCGCAGACGGATGACGCCCGTGACGTGCTGGAGGCTGGCGAGCTGGGCTACTGGCCGGTAGGCCACGCCTTTTGCATCTTCTGGGGGCCGACCCCTGCCAGCCAGGGCGACGAAATCCGCGCCTACAGCCCGGTCAGCGTCTTTGGCCGGCTGGAGGGAGACCCCGCGGTTTTCGACTCGCTGCCAGGTGGTGTGGAAATCACAGTCGAACCAGAGGCCTGAGAGGAGTAGGGCGGCATTCCATTCGCGCCCCCTGGCCGGGCGAGGGAGCTCTCGATGGAGCTTTCGAGAGATCTTCCCAGGTGTGCGCCACAGTCGGTGCATGGTGGGAGGGCAGATTGTGATCCACCGCAAGCCAGGGGCAACAGTAACACGCAGGGCGGGGTCTTGAACGGAATCGAGGAAACCTGGCCCTCAGGGAGGTGTACGTTGAAGAAACCGAAAGCCTTTGTTACCCGCATCATTCCCGATGGCGGGCTGGACCTCGTGCGCCAGGCGTGCGACGCTGAAATCTGGCCCGACGACGTGCCACCACCCCGGCGGGTGCTTCTGGAGAAGGTGCGCGGCATAGAGGGTTTGTTGTGCCTGCTCACCGATCCAGTAGACGCCGAGCTCATGGATGCTGCCGGACCTGGCCTGAAAGTCATCAGCAACTTTGCCGTCGGCTACGATAACGTGGACATAGCCGAGGCCACGGCGCGGGGCATCCCGGTGGGCAACACGCCCGGAGTGCTGACCGAGACCACGGCCGACATGGCCTTCACCCTGCTGATGGCCGCTGCCCGGCGCGTGGTGGAGGGGGCCGAGTACGTCCAGGCTGGAAAGTGGCGCACCTGGGGGCCGATGCTGCTCCTGGGCCATGACGTACACGGCGCCACTCTGGGCATCGTGGGGATGGGGCGCATTGGCCAGGCAATGGCCCGCCGGGCGGCCGGCTTTGGCATGAGGGTCGTCTACTACGATCCCTACTGCGACGCGGACAAGGCGCCGTTTGTGGACGTCGTGCTGCGGTGCGACCTCGATGATCTGCTGGCCGAGGCCGATTTCGTCACCGTGCACGCGCCCCTCACCGACGACACCTATCACCTCATCGATGCCGAAGCGCTGGCCAAAATGAAACCCACAGCGGTGCTGATCAATACCTCCCGTGGGCCCGTGGTGGATACCCTGGCGTTGTACGATGCGCTGGCCACGGGTCAGATCGCTTACGCCGCCCTGGACGTGACGGAACCCGAGCCCCTGCCCGCTGAACACAAGCTGCTCACCCTGTCCAACTGTATTGTGGTGCCCCACATTGCCAGCGCCAGTGTCGCCACGCGCACGCGCATGGCGGTCATGGCTGCCGAGAACCTGCTCGCCGGGCTGCGGGGCGAACGGCTCCCGAATTGTGTAAATCCTGAAGCATACGATGTCGCCCGAGGGTAGGGCGTGAGGAAACTCCCTGGTTTGGTCGGAACCGGCTGGTTTCTATTCAAACACGCCAGATCCCAACTGGGAACTCTGTCGCAGCCTGCGAGTTGTGGGCTGAGATGCGGGCTCTAGGCCCCAGGAAGCGGCCATCGTAACCTCTCCATCAGCGTGCGATAAAAATAGGTCCTGTCCTGCAGGCGCACAAAACGGCTGGCGTGGCGGCTAGCCTGGACGTTCACCCAGTCGCCGTCTTGCAGCTCGTACTCGAACTGGCCATCCACGGTGAGGATGGCCTGGTGGTCGGTGCGGACCTGGATCTTGACCACGGCCCCTTGGGATAGGACGATGGCCCGGTCCATGCTCAGGTGGGCGGCAATGGGGATCAGGAGGATGTTATTGAGCTGAGGCGGCAGAATGGGACCCCCGGCGGCAAAGGCATAGGCCGTGGATCCGGTGGCTGTCGAGACGATGAGCCCATCGGCTGGGTAGGTGGCCAGGTAACTGCCGTCAATGTGGGTTTCCAGGCGGACCAGGCGGGCCAGGCTGCCCCGGCTGACGACCACGTCGTTCAGGGCCTCGTAGCCCCGGCAATCTTGCCCCCGGTGGTATTCGGCATAGAGCATCATCCGCTCTTCGAGCCAGTACTCGCCGGCCACCAGCCGGGGCAGGGTTTCAATCCACTGATCCGGCTCCAGTTCGGCGAGGAAACCAAGACGCCCGAAGTTTACGCCCAGCACTGAGACGCCGTGACCGCAGGCCATACGCGCCGCCCGCAGGATCGAGCCGTCGCCGCCGAGCGTCACCAATAGATCGAGATTAGCAATCTCCCCAGCTACTGCTTCCACGTCCCAGGTAGAGCCGATCCAGACCCCCAGTCCGTGGGCCTGGGCCTGTTCGGCCATGGTCTCGGCCAGGGCTTGGGTTGTGGGTAGCTTGGGGTGGTGCAACAATCCGATTCGCTTCATAGCTGCGACCTCACTTGCGGCCAGATCTCTGGGGGCGACTTGCCCACTGTGGGTGGTCATGGTCCCAGGAACGGGGC
>CBDUWJ010000187.1:0-5518 GCA_965370895.1 uncultured Anaerolineae bacterium
AAGCTCATGGTCGCGCCGCTCCTGGTGCAGGAGCGGGCCATCGGGGCCATGGCCGTGTGGCGCGATCCGCAGGACAAGGTCTTTGGCCAGAACGACCTCAACTTCCTGGTTGGGCTCTCTCAGCAGGCGGCCATGGCCATCGAGAACGCCCGCCTGTTCGAGGAGGCGCAGGAAGCCCGCGCCGCCGCCGAGGCCGCCACCCGGGCCAAGAGCGCCTTCCTGGCCACCATGAGCCACGAGATCCGCACCCCCATGAACGCCGTCATCGGCATGACCGGCCTGCTGCTCGACACTGACCTGGATGCGGAGCAGCGCGATTTTGCCGACACAATCCGTACCAGCGGCGACGCCTTGCTATCCATCATCAACGACATCCTCGTCTTTTCCAAGATCGAGGCCGGGCGGATCGCGCTGGAGAGCCGGCCCATCGGCCTGCGCGAGTTCATGGAGGGCACCCTGGACCTGGTTGCCTCCAAGGCGGCGGAGAAGGGGCTTGCGCTGGGCTGCCTGATAGACGACCAGGCGCCGGCGGCCATCGCCGGCGACGAGGCCCGCCTGCGCCAGATTCTGCTCAATCTGTTGAGCAACGCCGTCAAATTCACCGAAGAAGGCGAAATCGTGGTCTCGGTGGAACCTGGGGACGAGGCCCCCGCACCGCTAACCACTCTGCACTTCTCTGTGCGCGACACCGGCCTGGGCATCCCGCCCGACCGTATGGACCGCCTCTTCAGGTCGTTCAGCCAGGTGGACAGCTCGACCACGCGCAAGTACGGCGGCACGGGGTTGGGGCTGGCCATCAGCAGGCGCCTGAGCGAGTTGATGGGCGGCACGATGTGGGTCGAGAGCGAGGGCGTGCCAGGCAAAGGCAGCACCTTCCATTTCACCATCCAGGCCGAGGCGGCCCCGGCTCCCGAGCGAGCCTACCTCAAAGCCGTGCAACTGGACCTGCGCGGCAAGCGGGTGCTCGTCGTGGACGACAATGCCACCAACCGGCGCATCCTGAGCCTGCAAACCAAAGGCTGGGGCATGTTACCCCGGGCCACTGCCTCGCCGGCCGAGGCGCTGGACTGGGTCCGCCGGGCTGAGCCTTTCGACGTGGCCCTGCTGGACCGCCAGATACCCGATATGGATGGGCTGATGTTGGCCGCTGAAATCCACAAGCTGCAGCCTGACCTACCGCTGGTTATAGTGACCTCCTTGGGCGAGCGAGAGAAGGACCTGGAAGGGGTCGTGCTCGCGGCCTGGCTGTTCAAGCCGATCAAGGCCTCGCAACTGTACGACGCGCTGGTGGGTATCTTTGCCCGCAAAGCGCCGCCCGCGCCAAAGGAAGAGGCTGCGGCCAAACCAAAGTTCGATCCGGAGATGGGCAAACGGCTGCCGCTCCGTATCCTGCTGGCCGAGGACAATGCCATCAACCAGAAGCTGGCCCTGCGCATCCTGCAGCGGCTGGGCTACAGCGCCGACCTGGCTGTCAACGGCCTGGAAGCGATAGAAGCGCTGCGGCGGCAAACGTACGACGTGGTGCTGATGGACATACAGATGCCCGAGATGGACGGCCTGGAAGCGACACAAGTCATCCGCCAGGAACTGCCGCCCGATCGTCAACCGCGCATCATCGCCGTGACGGCCAACGTGATGAAGGAGGACCGCGACGCCTGCCTGGCGGCAGGGATGGACGACTATCTGGGCAAACCGTTTACCGTCGAAGAGCTGGTCGGGGCCTTGAGCAAAAGCCAAGCACTGGAGTCAGGAGCGGACACGATGGCAGAATCGGAAGTTATCGACCGGGCAGCATTGGATCTGCTGCTGGAGATGGTCGGCGACGATGCAGAATTCTCTTCCGAGATGTTCGATACCTTTTTCGATGACTCGCCCAAGCTGTTGGCCGCAGCACAGGAGGCCCTGGCCGCAGCCGACGCGGAGGCGCTGCGCCGGGCGGCACACAGCCTCAAGTCCAACAGCGCCAACTTTGGTGCAATGGAGCTCTCCCAGAAGTGCAAAGAGCTGGAAGAGATGGCCAAATCGAGCACGTTGGACGGTGCGTCCGGGCTGATCGATCGGGTCGCAGCCGAGTACGCAAAGGCCGAAGCGGCCCTGAAAGCCATCCAAGAGGGAGGATAGCATGGGGAGCGACGGCGGCCACATCCTGGTGGTGGACGACAACAAGATCAACCGCATGATGCTATCCCGCGCCGTGGGCAAGCACGGCCACCGGGTTACCACCGCGGAGAACGGGCAGCAGGCCCTTGAGCTGCTGCGAGCCGAGCCGTTCGATGTGGTGCTGCTCGACATCCTGATGCCTGAGATGGATGGCTACGAAACCCTGGAGCAGATCAAACAGGACGACGACCTGCGGCATACCCCGGTGATCATGATCTCGGCCGTGGAGGAAATGGACAGCGTCGTCCGTTGCATCGAAATGGGGGCCACCGACTATCTTCCGAAGCCGTTCAATCCTGCGCTGTTGCAGGCCAGGCTCAACACCTCGCTGGCTCAAAAGCGGCTGCGTGACCTGGAACTGGAATACCTGGAACAGGTCAACCGCGTCGTCGGCGCGGCCCAGGCGGTCCAGGCCGCGACGTTCGATCCCGACAGCCTGAACGCGGTGGCGGCCCGGGATGATGCCCTGGGCCAACTGGCGCGCGTCTTTCAGCACATGGCCCGCGAGGTATACCTGCGCGAGCAGCGTCTGAAACAGCACCTGCAGCAAGTGCGCCTCGACATGGAGGAGATGAAAAAGGCGCTCGCCGAGCCGATCAGTGTGTACTTGCCCATGGATCGCCGCCAGGCCCTGGTCCACGGCCACGCCCTGCCTCAGCGGACCAGCGGGGCTGCGCTGTTCGCCGACATCTCCGGCTTCACGCCGCTGACCGCCGCCCTGGCCCGGGAGCTTGGCTTGCAGCGCGGCGCCGAGGAGCTTACCCGTCTCCTGAACCAGGTCTACGGCGCGCTGATCGCCGAGGTACACCGATATGGCGGCAGCGTCATCAACTTTAGCGGGGACGCCATCACCTGCTGGCTGGATGGCGACAAGGGTCTGCGCGCGGTGGCCTGCGGGCTGGCCATGCAAAACGCAATGGCGCAGTTCGCATCGGTCATTACGCCGACCGGGACGGCATTCTCCCTGGCCATCAAGGTCGCGGCGGTCGCCGGCCCCGTGCGCCGCTTCCTGGTGGGCGATCCGCAGATGCACAGCATCGAAGCCATAGCTGGGCGGACGCTGGACGAATTGGCGCTCGCCGAGCACCAAGCCAACCGGGGCGAACTCGTCGCCCAGGCCGAGATTGTCCACCAGGCCCGCGGACGGGTTAAGGTCGCCGAGTGGCGCACAGACCATGGAACCAGCCAGCAGTTTGCCGTCGTCGCCGGATTGAGCGAGCCTGTGCCCGCTATGCCGTGGCCCGAGTTGCCAGCCGGTAGTTTGACCGATGCCCAGTGCCGGTCGTGGCTGCTGCCGGCGGTGTACAAGCGGATGGCCAGCGGGACCAAGCAGTTTCTCGCCGAATTGCGGCCCGCTGCTGCCCTATTCCTCGGTTTTCAGGGTATTGATTACGATGCGGACACACAACATCCGGGCGACGATGATGCCGGGGCCAAGCTGGACGCCTACGTGCGTTGGGTGCAAAAGGTGATCGAGCGCTACGAGGGCTCGCTGATCCAGTTGACCATCGGCGACAAGGGCAGTTACCTGTACGCCGCCTTTGGCACGCCGGTCGCCCATCACGACGACGAGGTGCGGGCGGTCACTGCTGCCCTGGCTTTGTTATCACCGCCCCCCGACTTGGCATTCGTCGCGGGGACGCGGATCGGCGTTACCCAGGGGCAGATGCGCACCGGCGCGTATGGCAGCACGACCCGGCGCACCTACGGCGTGCTGGGCGACAAGACCAATCTCGCGGCGCGGTTGATGCAGGCAGCGGGCGACGGCATTTTGTGCGATGAAGCCGTGTACCAGGCGGCGCAAGCACGTCTTGTCTTTGAGCCGTTGCCGGCCATCCAGGTCAAGGGCAAAACCAAATCGATCGCGGTCTACCGGCCAACCGGCGAAAAGAGGCGTTTCGCCCGCAAGCAAGCCCGGTTGATCGGCCGGACTACCGAGCGCGTCCTCTTGCGCGAGAGCCTCCAGGATCTCCTGAACGGCAGCAGCCACATCGTCATCGTCGAGGGCGAGGCCGGCATTGGCAAATCACGCCTGGTCGCAGAGTTGCAAGAGCAGGCAGAAGCAATGCAGGTGGGCACGCTTTCAGTGTCCGGGAAGGCCGCCGAAAAATCCACGCCTTATTGTGCCTGGCGCAGCGCTTTCCGCACGCTGTGCGATCTCGACCGGCACTCTGATCTGCAAGCGCAAGGCCAACACCTGGTGGCTCTCCTGCAAGATCACCCGGAACAGTTGCAGCTAGCGCCGTTGCTCAATCCGGTGTTGTCCCTGGCGTTGAGTGACAACGACCTGACGGCTTCCCTGAGCGAGCAAGCGCGAAGCGACGGAACGCGCAGCTTGCTGATCACTCTCTTGCAGGCTTTGTTCAAACAACCTGACCGGGCCATTTTCGTCGAGAATGCCCAGGACCTGGACCCGGCTTCCTGGAGGTTGATCCTGGCCGTCAGCCAGCAGATCGAACCTCTCCTGCTGATCATTGCAGCCCGTCCCCTTCCAGAGCCGCTGCCGACCGGATATGCCCAGCTTCAACAATCGCCCCATCTCCAGACCCTGTCGCTCAAGGCCCTCTCCCCTGAGGAGACCTATCTGCTGGCTTGCGAGCATCTCGCTGCGGCGAGCCTGCCCGGGCAGTTGGTCGAATTGCTGCAGAAGGCTGCTGGAAATCCCCTGGTGATCGAAGAAGTGGTCTATCAACTGCGCGACGAGGGCTATCTCACTGTCGCTGCCGGAAAATGTGAGGTCGTTCCTGAGGCCGACCTGCAACACCTCGTATTTCCCACCACGGCTCAGGGGGTGATCATCAGTCGCATCGACCGCCTGTCCCCCTCCGAGCAACTGACGCTCAAGGTCGCCAGCGTCATTGGGCGCGTCTTTGCCCGTCAGGTGCTACACGACATCTTCCCCACGGCCTCGGCCAAGTCCCACCTGGACAAACATCTGCAAGCCCTTGAGCGGCTGGATCTCATCGTCCAGAATCTGCCACAGCCGGAGTACACTTTCAAGAGCCTTCTAACCCAGGAAACAGCGTACAATTCGATGCTCTACGCGCAACGGCGGCAACTGCATCGCCTGGCGGCAGAGTGGTACGAACACACTTGTTCCAAAGACCTGTCGCCCTACTATGCGCACCTGGCCCATCACTGGCGCCAGGCGGACGACCCGGCCAAGGCCATGCACTACCTGGAAAAGGCCAGCCAACAAGCGATGCAGACCGGAGCCTATCAAGAAGCTGAGCGCTTTCTCCAGGAGAGCCTGGAATTGAATGCCCAGTCCGCAGTCTTGAGTGCAGACTTTTATGGATAAGAAATCCCCGGATTACCAGGGCGCCAGACAGTATGCCCTGACTCGCCTGAAAGAGGA
>CBDUWJ010000188.1:0-5517 GCA_965370895.1 uncultured Anaerolineae bacterium
CGGACAACCTTTGTCATCGCCCACCGCCTGTCCACAATCACCAATGCGGACCGGATTGTGGCACTCTATGAGGTACGGGTGGTGGAGCAAGGTACACATGAGGAGTTGCTGAGCCAGGAAGGCAGCCTGTACCGGCACTACTACGCCTTGCAGTTCCAGTGGGACGAGGATCGCCCACCCGAAGCTGTGAGAGAGCCAGCCCGACCCACACCGGAGGAGGTGGAATGGGATGACCCAACGCTACCGTTCTTCTCGTGATCAGTTCTTCACCCTTGCCTCCAAGAGGAATGGGGAGAACCCAGGCGCAGGCCACAGGTCTTCCGCTGCCCGCACTCTGCATTGCGGTGTTCATAGCGCTTTGTGCCCTGTGCATAACACATTGAGCCGTGTGTACTGACCGATGCCCTGGCCTCTACGCTGGATAATTGATCTCTTTAACGCCCTCGCTGCCTGGTACTATCGGCGCAAGTACGGCGCGGCTGCCCGGCAGTTGGGCCGTTTGCCCCGCGAGGAAGATGGGCGGCCGGGCTTTATCATCGTCGAGATCGACGGTCTTGCCCACCACTACCTGCGACAGGCGATAAGGCAGGGCTACATGCCCTACCTGGGCCGCCTGATCACAAGACGCAGGCTGAGGCTGGCTCGCTGGCGTTGTGGGCTACCCAGCACCACACCTGCTTCCCAGGCAGGCATCATGTACGGCAACAACTGGGACATCCCGGGGTTTCGCTGGTACGATAAACAGACTCAGAGCTCGATCCAGTGCAAGCTTCCCGGGACGGTTCGGGCGATCCAAGAGCGCATTTCGGCGGGCCGGGCTGGTCTACTGCGGGGTGGATCGAGTTACACCAACATGTTCGACGGCGACGCCCGGCTAGCCCTCTTTACGCTGTCCGCCTTGGGCCGGGATCGCCTCTTTGAGAACGTGCGTGGGCTGGGGTTCCTGATCCTATTCGGCCTTGGCCCCGTGCGCGTCGTCAGGGTCATCGGCCTATCGCTCTGGACGTGGCTCGTTTACGTGGTCAAGCGTTTTGCCTCGTGGATCAAAGTGAGGCCCCGCGGCTCCCACTTTACCTTTCTGGGCCCCCTGCTGGAGATCTTTAACAACGTCATCTTTCGAGAGGTCACCACCTTCAGTGTGATGGTCGACATCTACCGGGGAATGCCAGCCATCTATGCCGCCTACACTGGCTACGACGAGATTGCTCATCATTTTGGAGCGGACAGCCGCGAAGCATTCCGGGCATTGCGCGTGCTGGACAAGCAGATCCGGCAGATCGATCGAATACGGCAGCTCTACATGCGGCGGGGATACGACCTGTACATTCTGTCCGACCATGGCATGACCGCTTCAGTGCCGTTCCGCCGGGCCTACGGGCAGACGTTGGAACAGTTCATCGCCAACCACACAGGCCAGGATGTGCGCCCGGAAGGGGCAGGGGACGAGACCGAAGGGCTGCGCGACGTGCGTGCGTACTTTTTGTTGGACGAGATCCGGGCGCTGGAAGCGCGACCTCACCGACCAGTTCCGGCCCGGATGCTGCAGGCTACCCGGGAACGATTGGAGGAGGGCCTGCTGGCCGATACACCGGAGCCCGACTGGGACCTGAGCCGGCGGGGCGACATCACTGTGTGCAACTCGGGGTCGCTATCCCATGTTTACTCTGACGTCACCTCCCGGCCTATGGATCTGAGCGAGGTAGCACTGATCTATCCTGGGATCCTGGAGGCGTTGGCGGAGCACGAAGGGATCGGGCTATTGGTAGGCCGCGAGGCAGACGAGACGGTGATCGTGGGACAGGCCGGCACGCTGTGGGTTGGACCGGCAGGCCAGCGACTGGAAGGAGAGAATCCCCTGGCCAGCCTGTCCGATCCAGATCAGGCTGCAAGGCAGGTCGCCCGTTTGGCACGCTTTCCCCACGCGGGAGACCTGATCCTGTTCGGCGCCTGGGACGATGAGCAGGTAGTCTGTTTTGAGGAGCAGGTGTCATCGCACGGGGGACTGGGCGGCCCGCAGGATTGGCCGTTCATCCTCTTCCCGCCGGGCGAGCGGCTCTCGGCGCGGGGAATCGAGAATGCAGAGCAGATATACGTGCACTTGGCCAGGCTGTATGGTACGTATGAATGAATGCAGCAGTGTCACACGTCAAAATACAACGCCATCTCGTACGGATGGGGACGGTCCCGCACCTCCAGGTGTTCGTACGTCATTTTGTAGTCGATCCAGTCTTGAATAAACCCCTCGTCCATCACTTCGCCGGCCAGCAAAAAGTCATGGTCGGCCTCCAAGGCTTTCAGCGCCTCACCTAGCGAGGCCGGCATGCCCTCGATTTTGCGTCGCTCCCCCTCCTCCCAGGCAAAGATATTCGAATCGAAAGGCCCAAAACCAGCGTCGGTAGGATCGATCTCCTTCAGGATGCCGTCCAACCCGGCCATCAATTGGGCCGTCAACGCCAGGTAGACGTTGCCGGTCGCGTCGGGCGGACGGAACTCAATTCGTTGCTCGGTGGGCGTATTGGCATACAAGGGAATACGCACGGCGGCGCTGCGGTTGCCCACCGAAAAGAACAGGTTGACAGGGGCCTCATAGCCCGGCACCAGCCTGCGGAAGGAGTTAGTGCTGGGGTTGGTAAAAGCCAGCAACGCCGGTGTATGGCTCAACAGCCCGCCAATGTAGTGGAGCGCCATGCGGCTCAGGCCGGCATAGCCCTGGGGGTCGTAGAAAAGGGACAGCCCATCCCGCATCAACATCTGATGGAAGTGCATCCCGTTGCCCGCTTCGCCAAAGATGGGCTTGGGCATAAAGGTAACCGTCTGGTCGTAGGCCGCCGCCGTCATCTTGGTAGCGTATTTGACCAACATGGTGGCGTCGCCACTCTCCAACAGGCCCATCAGCGATGTTTCGATCTCCACCTGTCCTGGCCCGCCCACCTCGTGGTGGTGATACTTGATCGGCACCCCCATTGCTTCCAGATGCAGGCACATCTCACTGCGTAGGTTGTAAAGGGAATCCTTGGGTGGGTGGGCGTGGTAGCCGCCGTGCATAGGAATGTAGTGGCCCAGCCCCCCTTTGGCGCTGTTCCACACCCCTTCGGCCGATTCCAACTGGTAGCCAACGCGGTGAACCTCGTTCTCATAGGCCACGGAATCGAAAATGTAGAACTCGAACTCCGGTCCCCAGCGGCTCTCGCCAGCTACGCCCGTATCCTGCAGGTACGCTTCGGCTCGGCGGGCGATGTTCCGTGGGTCACGCGGAAAATCCAACCGGGTGTCGGCTTCCTTGGCGGAGCAGATGAAGCTCAGGGTTGGCGCATCCCAGAAGGGATCCATGAACCCGGTAGACAGATCGGGCACCACGACCATGTCGCCGGCCTTTAACGGCTTGAGTCCCACACTGGAAGCATCAAAACCCACACCGTCTTCCAGCAGCGAGGTCCTGAGCTGACTCGAGGGTACGGTCACGTGGTGCCAGCGCCCCCAAAGGTCGGTGTACTTGAGGTCCACCATCTTGACGTCATTTTCGACGACGAACTGCTTCGTTTCGGTAAAATCATGAAACATGTCTACAGTCCTCCTCAGTCAGTTTCTGCGTGCTGTTGGGGCGCATCAGACAGGGAATCTGCCGATGGTATTCCGGGTTTCGTGTTCCGTGTTGCACAATGGGTGCAACGCACCATACCAGGCCAGCACCCAACGCGCACCGCACTACACACAGCACGTCACGCCAGCGGCCATGTCCCGAATCGACTTTGGGCCGATCAGCGATTGTGGCCACGCCTTGTCCCCTGCCCGCACCGGTTTGCCTGTTCGCGGTGAGTTGGGTATAATAGACGACGTTACAGCCTTATTGGATGTGCACGACCAACCGCGCCTGGTTCCACAACTCTTCCAGGTCGTAGTAAGCACGAAGCTCAGGGTCAAAGATGTGGACCACAACAGCGCCATAGTCCAGCAGAACCCAGCCTGAGTTGGGTTCACCCTCGACGCGCCGGCGATGACCACCAGCGGTCTTGGCCTGGTTCTCCACCTGGTCGAGGATGGCCTTGAACTGGGGTGTGCTCTCTGCATTGCAGATAATGAAATAGTCCGCCAGCAGAGAAACGTCCCGCATGTCGAGCATGATGACATCTGAGCCAAATCGTTCGGCGATGGCATCCACAATCACGTGAGCGAGTTCGATTGGTTCCAGAGTTCGACCTCCATTATGCTGAATCTGTTCAGGCGATATCCGGGGACCCTGCAGGGTCCCCGTGCAATCCGAGCCGGGCCAGGTGCTCATCCATCCGTTGCCAGTGAGTGCCGCGCCAGTAGACTCTCTGGCAAGCAGGACAGAACCTAAAGGTTTCGTGGGTCAGAGCCACGTAGGCCGGCACCCGTGCCTTGGCCTCCGCACGGTCTAGCGTCTCCAAGAGCTCGTTGCAGACCGGGCAGCGAGAAAAGGAACGATCAGGCACCAGTTCCAGCTCAGCCAGCACCTGGCGGATCTGGTCGTCCAGGTTTTCGGTGGCAACCAGCAAGACGCGCACTCCGCGCCGCCGGGACAACTCCCCGTCGCGGGTGAGCAGTGTCCGATTCTCAGCCCGGGCCAAGCGCACCAGTCGATGGTCATCAAGGGCTGGATCAAAGAGCGTGTCGTAGCCCAGGATACGCAACCACTTGGCCAATGTGCCAAGCATGGCGTCGGCGACAAATGTATGATTCACAATTTGTAATGCTCAATGCTCAGTTTGCCGTTCTAGCGCTATTGCTGCCAGCCGGATTGATACTCATCGCTGGCGGCAGTCTGGCAGGCCACCGCCCGGCGAAATCCGCAGTAGCCGGGTTGGGTGCGCTGGCTCTGGCGGCCATCAGCTTCTGGGCCTGCGGCTTTGCCTTCCACATGGGCGGCATCGGCCTGGTAAGCGATCCCACTCTGATTGGCCCAGGCCTGGAAGGGTTGATTTGGGAATGGGCGTCGCCCCTCAACCTCGACTGGGGCGTGATGGGCTTGCGCGGTTTCTTCCTGCTGGAGGAAGCCGCAACTCCCCTGGCCTTGAGCCTCTACCTGGCCTACCTTCCGCCACTGTCCGTAGCCGTCATCCTGCCCATGCTGTCGCTGCGCGAGCGGCTGCCTGGCTGGATGGCCGCCCTCGGCGGCCTGCTGGTGGCCGCGTTGGTCTATCCCGTGGCTGCCAACTGGTTTTCCGGCGGCGGCTGGCTGATGCACATTGGCCGGACACTGGACCTGGGCCATGGTTATGTGGATCTGACCGGCCTTAGTACCGCGGCCTTTGTTGGCGGCCTCGCGGCCCTGCTGGGCATCGTCATCTTTGGCCGCCGGCTGCCCCCCCTGCCCGAAAGCGAGACCCCGGCCTTGCCGCCCGCGCACCTACCAGTATTGGCCGTGCTGGGCGCCTTCCTCGTCCTTGCCGGTGCAGCAGTACTCGGCAGCGCCAACCCCATCCACACGCAAGCAGGCGTGATCACACCTCGAATCGCCGTCAACCTGGTGTTAGCCGCAGCGGGCGGAGCCTTCCT
>CBDUWJ010000189.1:0-5501 GCA_965370895.1 uncultured Anaerolineae bacterium
GAAGTGCTGGGCGCGTGCCAGGCGGAGTGGCGTAGTCTGGCCAGGCGGGCGCCCAGCCCAGCGCCAGGTGGGGCATGAGCAAACCCCTGGGTGAGGGATGGCTGACTTGGGTGTTGGACTGCAGACCTGACAGGTTTTCGTCGAGTCTGGCAAGCGTGGCGCCCGGGACCAGTCTGGGGAGCGTTCAAGTCTTGCGTGTGGAGCAAAAACCTGTCAGGTCTCTCGATATTCAGGATTGCTGGTTCGTGCGACTGACGTTTGACAACTCTCCAAGAAACGTGTATGATAACCGTGTATGATCATCTTGCTCATCTGCGTGCACGATGGGAGCAGACCTGAGTGACGACGCCTCTGACCCCGACGTTGCACATGCACCTGCTGGGCGATTTTCGCCTGGTCTATGACCAGGCGCCAGCGACGGGCCTGCCAGAAACTGGCGTGCCGGTCACCGGCATCAAGACGGCGCGCCTGCGGGCCCTACTGGCCTACCTGGTGTTGCACCGCGACGCCCCCCAATCCCGCTCGCACCTGGCCTTCACCTTCTGGCTCGATTCGACGGAAGCCCAGGCTCGCTCCAACCTGCGCAAACAGGTGTACTACCTGCGGCGTGAGTTGCCCGAGGCTGACCGCTTCCTGTACACCGACGCCAAGACTCTCCAGTGGCGACCCGAGGCGCCGCTGAGGCTGGACGTGTCCGATTTTGAGGAGGCAGTCGCCCACGCAGAGGAGGCGGGCAGGGATGGAGACCAGGCCGCGCTGCGGGCCTTGCTGGAGCGGGCCGTAGACCTGTACGGAGGCGACCTTCTGCCCGCTTGCTACGAGGATTGGGTGCTGGAGGAACGGGAGCGGCTGCGCCAGCGGTTTGCGGGGGTGTTGGAGCAGTTGATCCGGTTGCTCGAAAGCAAGCGCGAGTACCAGGCGGCGATCGTGCACGCTCAGCGCCTGCTGCGGCACGATGCCCTGCGCGAGGCAACCTACCGGCGCTTGATCCGCCTCCACGCCCTGAATGGCGACCGTGCCCGGGCGCTGCGCGCCTACCATACCTGTGCCACGGTCCTGAGCCGGGAGCTGGACGTGGAGCCCGGCGCTGCCACGCGCGAGGCGTACGAGCGGCTGCTGGAGCTGGATGAGGCGCGTGCGCCGCTACCGGTTTCCGAGAAACTGGTGTCGGCGGTCCCGTTGATCGGGCGCGAGGGGGAATGGGCGCAGCTCCAGGCGGCGTGGCGGGCAACCTCGGGCGGGCGAGCGCACCTGGTCTTGCTGTCGGGGGAAGCGGGTATCGGCAAGACCCGGTTGGCTGAGGAGCTGCTGGACTGGGCGGAGCGGCAGGGGATCCCTACGGCCCGCACCCGCTGCTACGCCAGTGAAGGCGGGCTGGCCTATTCCTCGGTGGCATCCTGGTTGCGCACAGAAGTCCTTCAAGCATCGTTGTCCACCCTCGACGAGGTCTGGCTGAGCGAGGTGGCGCGGTTGTTGCCGGAACTGCTGGTCGAACGCCCGGAGATTTCCGCGCCCGGACCCCTCGCTGAAAGCTGGCGGCGGCAGCGCCTGTTTGAGGCTCTGGCCCGCGCCTTTCTCCAGCGTGGCCAGCTCGTGCTGTTCATGGACGATGTGCAGTGGTGTGACGGGCATACATTGGAATGGCTGCCGCATCTACTGCACATCCACGCATCCGCGACGGCGAGGGGGGAGCGGCGAGCGCAATTGCTCCTCATCGGGACGATGCGGGTGGGAGAGGCGCCGGACGACGGCCGGCTGGCCTCGCTGCTACGGGATCTGCGACGAAGTGAGCAACTGGCCGAGATCGAGTTGGGACCGCTGAACGAAGAGGAGACCCTGTCGCTGGCAGCGCGCGCGCTGGGTAGAGAACTGGATCCCGCTCTGGCAACGCCCCTGTATCGGGGAAGCGAAGGCAATCCGCTCTTTGTGGTGGAGATGGTGCGGGCTGGACAGGCCAAGGGTGGGCAGTGGATCGCAGAGCATGCAAAGGAGAAGGCCCGCGTTCATCTTCCGCTGCCGCCCAAAGTGCGAAGGGTGATAGAGACACGGCTGGCACAACTCTCTCCTCCGGCGCAGGATCTGGTGAGCGTGGCCGCGACCATTGGCCGGGAATTCACCGTCGATGTGGTGCTTCAGGCCAGCGGGTCAGAGGCTCACGCCTCGGATGAGGAAACACTTGTCTACGCGCTGGACGAACTGTGGCAGCGGCGCATCGTGCGTGAGCAGGGTGCCGATGCCTACGACTTTAGCCACGACAGGATCCGAGAGGTGGCCTACGCGGGGCTCAGCGCCGTCCGGCGGCGGTTCCTGCACCGCCGCGTGGCGGAGGCATTGGTAGCGGTTCACAAGGGCGACCTCGACCCTGTGAGCGGCCGCGTGGCTGCCCATTATGAACAGGCCGGCCAGCCAGAACAGGCCATCCCAGCCTACCAGCGCGCAGCACAAGCCGCGCGGCGCATGTACGCTAATGAGGAAGCTGTCAGACATGTGCGTCGGGCCATTGAACTGCTGCCGAGAGCCGGTGGCGATGGTATTCAGGCGGCACAGCTCCATGAGCGCTTGGCCGACATCCTGGCCTTGATGGGGAACCACGAGGAGGCCCGCCAGGCGTATCAGACAGCCATCTTGCAGGTACCGGAAGGGGAGAACCTGTGGCGGGCACGCCTGAAATGCCAATTGGGCAATACGTGGCGGTCGCAGCATCACCACGAAAAAGCCCGGACTGCCTATGATGAGGCCCTGCGGCAGTTGGGCCCAGAGCCGGCGACGGACGAGCCTGCCTGGTGGCAAGCCTGGCTTGACATTCAGCTTGCCCGCGCCGATTTGCTCTACTTCCAGTCAAGGTTGCCAGAGCTGGCTGCCCTATGCCGGGAAATGGAGGAGGTCGTCGCGGCCTACGGTACGGCTGGGCAGCAGGCGGCCTGTTACTCTACGTTGGTCATGCTGGAAAACCGGCTGAGCCGCTTCCGGCCATCCAAGGAAACGGTAGAACGCGTCGTCAAGACGCTCGAGCTGGCGCGAGAAAGTGGTGACCAGCACCTCATTGACCACAGGACCTTCGGTCTGGGCTTCACCTTGTTGTGGTACGGTGACCTGGGAGCTGCCGAAGGACACCTGTCGACTGCCCTGACTCGGGCCGAACGGACCGGCAACATCCCCCTGCAAGATCGTTGCCTGGCCTATTTGCAGATCCTCTTTCGCCTGAAGGGGGATCCAGACAGGACTCGTGCCTACGCTGAACAGGGGCTGGCGGCTGCCATTGTCGAGCAGAACCCTACCTACATCGGGGTGGCCAGAGCTAGCTTCGCCTGGCTCAACTACCGTGCCGGAGACCTGGACCAGGCCGTACGCGATGGGCGTGAGGCCATGGATCAGTGGCGCGGGCTGGCCTATCCGCTACATTGGTTGGCCCTCTGGCCGTTGCTCGCTATCGCGCTGGGTCAAGGTCAAGTGGCTGAAGCCATCGACGCTGCGCAGGCCATGCTGGACCCCGTGCAACAACGCCTACCCGAGACGCTGGAGACTGCCCTGGAGCAGGCCATCCAGGCGTGGGATGACGACTATTCGGACACGGCCGGCGAACATCTGGCACAAGCGTTGGACCTGGCGGCCGAAATGGGCCATATGTGAGACCGTTGATGGACCTGACGGGTCTTCCGAGACTCGTCAGGTCTTGGTATTCAGGGCTCCCAGAGACTTGGATCTCAGGGAGCCGTATTTTGCTACTTGAGTAGACCTCGGGGACGCCTGCGGGAGATTCCGGAGACATATACTTGCTCGGCATCGCAGAATGAGAGAGGGGAACCATCACGACACTCGCAGTCGGAGCAACTGGCATTCTCGGAGGCATGATCACGCAGCGTCTGCTGCAGGCAGGGGAGGACGTGCGCATTCTCGTGCGCCGCGATTCACCGTCGGAGGAACTGGCCAAACAGGGCATGGCCACCCTTGCCAGTTCGCTGATCGAGGCCGGCGCCCAGCCAATCTATGGCGATCTGAAGGACCGCGCTTCGCTGGACGCGGCCTGCAAGGGGATCGAGACGGTCATCACCACGGCCAACTCGGCCAGCCGCGGTGGGGGGGACAACGTGCAGACCGTAGACCTGGAGGGCAACCACAACCTGATCCAGGCGGCAACGGCCACCGGTGTGAAGCAGTTCATCTTTACTTCCGCCCTGGGTGCTGATGTCAACCATGCTGCGCCCTTTATGCAGGCCAAGGCCAGGACTGAGGAACGGCTGCGGTTCAGTGGCATGCCCTTTACCATCCTGGCGCCCACGGCCTTTGCGGAGGTCTGGGTGGGCGCGGTGATCGGCGGGCCACTGCAGGCGGGTCAGCCGGTCACTCTTGTGGGCGAGGCCCGGCGCAGGCATTCGTTCATCTGTATGGCGGACGTGGCGGCGTATGCGACCGCGGCTGCCGGCCTTCCCGCCGCGGAGAACCAATATCTGGCCCTTGGTGGGCCGGAGGCCCTGTCGTGGCGCGATGTTGTGGCCAAGTGTGCTCAGGTGTTGGGACGGGAGCTTCCGCTGCGGTTCGCAGCGCCGGGCGATCCGGTCCCCGGTTTGCCCGAAGCAGCTCAGCCTCTGATGGCGGGTTTTGAGACGTACAACTCGGTGGTTGACATGACCGAAACCGCTCGGTGCTTTGGCGTGGAGCCGACGCCGATGGAGGTCGTGGTGTTCCGGGGCATGGCATCGTAGCAACAAGGAGCAAAGAGGAGTCGATCACCCGCTGCAAGCAGGCGCGGCTGGCCGCCCTGGCCGAGGCCTACGTGCAAGCTCACGATCGGCCCGGTGACTATCAAGTCGACATAATTGCCATCGAGATGGACCGGGGTAGGCGACTGCTGCGGCTGAATCACTATGAGAAGGCCGTCATTGGTTGAACTTAGCTCCCGGTGGTGTGGGAGGACAGGGGCCGTGAGGCCCCCTCCTACCCGATTCCGTTGCTGGCGGCTCCCGTCTATCGCCCCGGCGGACGCCCGTCACTTGTTCTTCTCTTACCCACCACCATGGGGCACAACGATGTTGCCACCTTCTAGGGTCTCGCTGTGGTCTTGTGCCGGGGCGTCCATTGACATCTCTGGGATCAGGCTGTCAAAGCCGTCGAACACCTGGATCCAGAATTGGTCCATCCCGGCCCCCGGCTCGCCCCAGTCCTCGACGTAGACGATGAACTCGTGGTTGCCGACGGTGTCAAGGCCCGGCTCCTGGTACGTCGCCTTGCCGCTGAACGACGCCCAGCCAAAGTCGGGGCCCTCCGCCTCCCCCAGCGCCAGGCCGAACAGGGCGTTGCTCTTCACCCGGTAGGTCGCGCCTTTGCCCACGTGGCGGATGAGCAGCAGACTGCCTTTTGGCTTACTGCCCTTCTTCTTGTACTTCATGGTAAAGCCAAAGTTGGTCTTTTCGTCCGTGCCGGGCCAGTAGAACCAGCCCCCGCCCGTGGTAAAGCCCAGGCTGGGGTCAAAGACCACCAGCACGTCCTCGGCCGGACCTCCA
>CBDUWJ010000190.1:0-5483 GCA_965370895.1 uncultured Anaerolineae bacterium
GGGAGCAGTGTGATGCTCATCTCCTCAACCGGGCTGCTCATCGTGGTAGGTGTTGTGTTGGACACCATGCGCCAGTTGGAAGCGCAGTTGCAGATGCGCCATTACGACAAGTTCCTGCGCAAAGGCATCTTGGGATAACGAGGAAGGTTCGTAGCAATGACTGCGGTCAATTCGGATGCATTGTATCTCGTCTTGCTCGGTGGCCCGGGTGCTGGCAAAGGCACACAGGCAGAGCGTCTCGCCCAAGTCCTGGGTATCCCTCAGGTCTCTACCGGCGACCTGTTCCGCGAGAACCTGAGGAACGAGACCAAACTGGGCTTGCTGGCCAAAGGGTACATGGAACGCGGGGAATTGGTGCCCGACGAGGTCACCGTGGGCATGGTGCGCGAACGGTTCGCGCGGGCTGACTGTGCCAAAGGCGCCATCCTGGATGGCTTTCCCCGGACAGTGGCGCAGGCTGAAGCTCTGGGGGAGTTGCTCGCCGACGCGGGGGCCAAGCTGGAGGTGGTACCCTACATACAGGTGCCGGAGGACGTGTTGTTGGCGCGACTGGCCGGGCGTTGGACCTGCAGGGCGTGTGGGGCCATGTACCATCAGCTTTACAGCCAGCCGAAGCAGACCGGTGTCTGTGACAGATGTGGCGACGAACTCTATCAGCGACCCGACGACATGCCGGAGACCCAGGCGCACCGCATTGAAGTCTACTTTGAGCAGACAGCTCCCTTGATCGACTACTATAAGGAGAAGGGGATACTGGTTGAGGTGGATGGCAGACCTGGAATTGACGAGATCCAGACCCAATTGCTCGATATCCTGGAAAGCATTGGATCTCAATGACCAAATCCTGGTCCGGCTCATTTGCTCATGATGACATCTGCTCATTGGCCAACTCGATCATGGCTTGCCACGTGAGGAAGCGACCTCACCGGACGCTGCCATGATCAGCCTCAAGTCTGCGCGAGAGCTGGCCCTGATGCGCGAAGCGGGCCGGATCGTCGCCGAAGTGCTGGCCCGGGTCCGGGAAGTGGTGACGCCGGGGATTACCACTCTTGATCTAGAGAGGATCGCGGACGAGATCATTGTGGGTAAGTATGGGGCAGTCCCTTCGTTCAAGGGCTATCGCGGATTTCCGGGTATGGTGTGTGCTTCGGTCAATGAGGAAATCGTGCACGGCATCCCCGATCGCCGGGTTCTGAGTGAGGGTGATATCGTGAGCGTAGATGTTGGCGTCATCTACAAGGGTTTTCACGGGGACGCCGCCACTACCGTGGCTGTGGGCCGGATTGACGCTGAAAGCCAGCAACTAATGGAGGTGACTGCCGCATCACTGCGGATTGGGATCGAGGCTGCAGTCCCGGGCAACTGGACGTCGGATATCTCCAAGGCGATTCAGGGGTACGTGGAGGCCCATGTACACGGACAACCGGACGCCCGCGGCCGGCGTCAACGATACGCAGTCGTACGCGAGTACACAGGTCACGGGATCGGTCGCCAGATGCACGAAGACCCGCAGATCCCCAACTACTACGATCCGAGGGTAGGGGGGCGGGTCAGGCTTCGGCCGGGCATGACTTTTGCCTTGGAACCGATGGTTAACCTCGGCGACTGGCGGACACGAGTTCTGGACAACGAGTGGACTGTGGTGACGGCTGACGGAAAACGGTCGGCCCACTTTGAGAATACCGTCGCTGTCACGAAGAACGGCCCGGAGATCCTAACCAAGCTGTAGTAATGGGGAGTGGGTTGGACAGCGATCAACCGTCAGCAACCAGAGCGCACTCCGTCATCCGACGACACATGGCTCTGGCCAGGCTAGTACTGAGATCCGACCACTGAGGATCGTGCCTTGATAGGAGGTACATGGTGAAGGTAAGACCATCTGTGAAACGACGTTGTGAGAAGTGCAAGATTATCAAGAGACGCGGTGTGGTACGGGTCATTTGCGAGAACCCGAAACACAAGCAGCGGCAAGGATAAAGTCGCTTCCTCAGAAGTGCGCGCGCGAATGCGCAATGCGCAATGTTCAGCATTATTGGGTCACCCGTTTGGCGGTGTGCTTTGTAGACCGATTGGAGGGGAACGATGGCACGTATTGCAGGTGTGGACTTGCCCCGGGACAAGAGGGTTGAGATCTCGTTGACCTATATCTATGGCATTGGCCGAACCAGCAGCAGGAAAATCCTGGCCGTGGCCAACGTCGATCGTGATACGCGGGTGCGGGATCTGGCCGAAACCGACGTCGCCAGGTTGCGTGAGGTCATCGATCGCAACTTTCGCGTAGAAGGTGACCTGCGGCGCGAGATTGCGATGAATATCAAGCGTCTGCAGGAGATTGGCTGCTATCGTGGCATCCGCCACCGGAAGAACCTGCCGGTGCATGGCCAGCGGACGCGGACCAATGCGCGTCAAAAACGTGGGGCGAAAAAGACAGTGGCGGGCAAGCGACGGTCGCGGGCCAAGAAGTAGGGCGGGTAGGGATACCCGCCCTTGGGCCAAGGCCCAAAAACAGGAGGCAGAATGGGACGAGGAAGCCGTGCAGCGCCGAGGCGTGGCTCGCGTAGGGAAAGGCGGAACATCCCACGGGGGCAGGCCCACATACAAGCTACATTCAACAACACCATCATCACTATCACCGATCCTCAGGGGAACACCATCGCCTGGGCCAGTGGTGGGACCGCTGGCTTCAAGGGTTCACGCAAGAGCACGCCCTACGCCGCGCAGCTCGCAGCACAGCAGGCTGCCAGGTTGGCCCAGGACAACGGAATGCGTGAACTTGATATCTTTGTCAAGGGGCCCGGTCCAGGCCGCGAGGCCGCGATCCGTTCCATGCAGGCGGCCGGGATGGTGGTCAAGTCTATCACTGACGTGACTCCTATCCCGCACAACGGGTGCCGCCCACCCAAGAAGCGAAGGATATAGCCTAGCAGAATGCACAGTGCAGAAGTGGCACGGCACAAGGTCGGGCAGACCATTGAGCCTTGTGCATTGAGTTGGAGGTAGAATGGCAAGATACAAGGACGCGGTGTGCAAGCTGTGTCGCCGTGAGGGAGAAAAGCTCTTCTTAAAAGGAGAGCGCTGTCTGTCGCAAAAGTGTGCTTTGGAGCGGCGTCCCTATGGGCCGGGGCAGCACGGCAAACAGTCTCAGTTCCGTCGGAGAAAGACATCGGACTATGCGGTCCAACTCCGGGCCAAGCAAAAGGCCAAGCGGGCCTATGGTGTGTTCGAACGGCAGTTCCGGCGCTATTTCCGAGAGGCGGAACGCCGCCGGGGTCTGACAGGCGCGAACCTATTGATCATGCTGGAAAGCCGTTTGGACAATGTCGTGTATCGCCTGGGCTTTGGCACATCGCGGCCTCAAGCGCGGCAATTGGTGCGCCACGGCCACCTTGAGGTGAACGGCCGCAGGGTAAACATCCCTTCTTACCTGGTGCAGCCAGGTGATATCGTGGCGGTACGGCCCAACAGCCGGCAGAAGGCGTTTTTCAAGGACCTAGCTCTGGATCTGGAACACCGTTCGGTTCCTGATTGGCTGAGCCGGGATGATGGGAGCATGTCGGGCCATGTCTTGGCTCACCCCGAGCGCGGGCACGTTGACGTTGCGTTTGATGAGCAGTTGATAATCGAGTTCTATAGTCGTTGAGCAACCGCGAGCAATGGCCAAACCCCAATGACCAAGCGCCAGACTACGCCGGTTGGTCATTGGCTCAGTGATCGTTGAATGCGGAGGGGGTGTCGATTGTTGAATCTGGTCTTGCCGAAAGTCGAAGCCGAAGCCCTGGCGAGCAACTATGGCCGTTTTGTGATCGGGCCACTCGAAAGCGGGTTCGGGATCACGTTGGGGAATGCGCTGCGCCGTGTCCTGCTGTCTTCATTGGAGGGTGCGGCCGTGATTTCTATCCAGGTGAGGGGCATCCACCACGAATTCTCCACGATCCCATATGTCCGGGAAGACATGACCTCACTGCTGCTGAACCTGAAGCAGGTGCGGTTCGAGTTCGCCGACGATGCCGATCCTCAGTCCGCTGAACATGACCCTGGGGCGGCGCCGGCATCAGCCCGCTTGCGCCTGGAAGTGCAAGGGGCGGGTGTGGTGACCGCGGGCGACATCGTGTGTCCACCGACTGTGGAGGTGGTCAATCCTGAAGTCTATCTTGCGACCACCGACTCGGCTGAGGCCAATGTTGAGATGGAAATGACCGTTGCCAAGGGACGGGGCTATTCGCCAGCCGAGGAGCGGCCTACACTGCCGGTGGGTGAGATCCCGACTGACGCGATCTTTAGCCCGGTCCGGAAGGCGAACTTTAGGGTCGAGCGGGACAAGATCGGGCAAGTGAGCAACTTGCACCGACTTATCATGGAGATCTGGACTGATGGAACTATCTCGCCAGAGAAGGCATTGAGCACGAGCGCCGGGATCCTGGTAAGACACCTGGTCATGGTCGCCGAATTCGGGGACGTGGCACTGGACCTCGAACCCGAGGTTGAGGAAAGCTGGATCCCAGCTCGGATTGCCGAGGCCAGCATCGAAGATCTGGATCTGTCGGTGCGTGCATTCAATTGCCTGAAGCGCGCCGGTATCGCCACCGTCGGTGAGATCGTGGACAGACTGGAAAGGGACGAAAGCGAGCTCCTGGCTATTCGCAACTTTGGTGAAAAGTCCCTGGATGAGCTGAAGGAAAAGCTAGAGGCAAAGGCCTATTGGCCTTTGCCGAAGGAATGAGCTACCGGCGTACGCGTCGGCGGAGGCATTAGCGAGAGATGAGACATAGAAAAGCGGGCCGCCGTTTGAAGCGGTCAAGCGGCCATCGACGAGCCCTATATCGCAATCTGATGACGGAGCTATTCCGCCACGAACGGATCAAGACAACCGAGGCAAAGGCTCGGGCTGTCCGCCCCTTGGTCGAACGACTGTTGACCAAGGCGCGCAAGGCCCGACCGGAACGGTTGGTTGAGTTGGCCAAACAACGGGACGACGTCAGGCTGTCTGCCTGGTTCAGCGCCAAGCGGGCCGAGCAACTTGTCGCACTGGCGGATCAAGGGGAAGAGGATGCGTTGGAACAGATGGCCCAGGCCATGGCCCTGCATGCCCGACGTCAGGTGCTGGCAACGCTGACCGACAAGGAGATTGCCCACAAACTGGTGGAGGAGATTGCGCCGCGCTTTGAGGACCGCCCCGGCGGCTATACTCGCATGTTCAAGCTGGGCATGCGCCGAGGGGACGCCGCCCGGATGGCGCTTCTGGAATTGGTGGAGTGAGGGCTCATAGGAACGGGTGCTGCCCAAACGCTGGTTCTCTGGCAACACGGGAGGCGGCGGAAAGGTGACGCGCCGGCTCCCGCCGCCCATGGGCGGCGCGGCGGCACTGCGGCTGTGGGGCAGGGTGGAGTATGACGGCACAGACTTTTTAGGCTTCCAGATCCAGGCGCAGGGGCGAACGGTTCAAGGGGAGATTGAACGAGCTCTAGAGGTAATCACAGAGACGG
>CBDUWJ010000191.1:0-5482 GCA_965370895.1 uncultured Anaerolineae bacterium
CCTGTCCAGGCACTATCGTGGCCCTGCCCTTCATCTTGACCAGCGCCAAGCGGGTGGCCCTCACCTAGCTCAGTATTGCCGTTCTCCCCATCGCCCCCAGGCTGCTGGCCCAAGAGCCGGCGCTGGAGCCAGCATCAATGCCTATGCGCGCACCGATCGAAGGTGCAGGGTTCCCGTTGCACCTTCTGCCCCGGGAGCGTGTGTAACTGGGGGCGCGAACCGCTGGTTCGCCTCCTCATCTTCCCGACCTGGTTATTGGTGGTCGAGATTGAGGTGCCGGATTTCCACTCCCTTGGAGCGAGGAGTATTTGGATCATGAAAGCCGCCGAGTGCGCTCCAGCGCACTCGGCGGCCCCATCTTTCTGTCCTTGTGCCTTCTCCGCTAGCCCCACTTGCCTTTCTTCATATGGCCCTGGAGTTCGGCTTTGATCGATTGCTGCAGCATCTCAGCCTGTTCCAATGCCTGCTTGAAGATCTTGACGCAACCCGGGTCCAGGTTATCGTCAACGCCATCTTCGGCTAGGTCTATCACCTGCTCCAGGAGCGCAAAGAGATGGATGTGCAGGTTGTTGGTAAAGCGCGAGCGCTCGACCAACTCCACGGCCTTGTCTTCCACCTTCACAAACTTCTCCCTGGGTGCTCCACACTTTGGGCACTTGTCGGGCGGCTCTTCACCATCCCACACGTACCCACACACGCTACATCGCCACATCAATACACCTCCTCATGTTATTATCTAGCACTCAGCTTTCAGCACGGATAGGTCCAACCGTCTTTGGCCGTAAACTGGTAGCTGACCGCTGAAGGCTAGTATGCGCCCTCGCCCAAGATCACCTTGGGCACAGTCCTGAGCAGAATCTGCATGTCCATCACGGGCGACCAGTTCTCGATGTAGTACAGATCGAGCAACACCATCTCGTCGAAGGTTAGCTGGCTGCGACCTGAGACCTGCCACAGACCGCTGATGCCTGGGGCCACGTCCAAACGTCGCTTGTGCCAGGGTTGGTAGCGCTGCACCTCGAACGGGGGCGCGGGCCGGGGTCCGACCAAACTCATATGCCCCATCATCACGTTAAGCAGTTGTGGAAACTCGTCCAGGCTGGTGCGGCGCAGAAAGCGACCCACTGTCGTCACGCGGGGATCGTGCCGCATCTTGAAAAAGGCACCGTCTGCGTCGTTCTGGTCCCGAAGTTTGTCTTGCTCCTCCTCCGCACCCTGGTGCATGGACCGAAACTTGTACAATGCGAACAACTGCTCGCCCTTTCCTACACGTATTTGTCTGAAAAGGACGGGCCCTGGAGAATCGATCCTGATAATCAATGCAACCAGCAAAAAGAACGGAAACAGCAGGACGAGACCCATGAGCGAAACCACGACGTCCATCGTCCGTTTGAAGACCAGCGCGCCCCTGCTGATAGAGATCTCCCGGACGCCGATCATGGGAATGCCACCCAGGTCCTCCACATCCAGGTGGCTCAGCGTCATCTGAAAGATGTCGGGCACGATGCGGACGCGGACCCGCTCTCGTTCACACTGGGCAATAATGCTGACGATTTTGCGGTGGTACATCCACGGCAGGGTGACGATGACTTCGTCAATGTCCAGTTCTTTGACAAGGCGGGGTATGTTGGCCGTGCTCCCCAGTGCCTCGAAGCGGCCGATGTCCGTGCCGCCCTTGTCAGGATCATCGTCCACAAAGCCGACGACGCCATAGCCCAATGATGGGTGGGCGACGATGTTGCGCATGACTGTGCGCCCCACCTCGCCGGCACCGACGATGAGCAGCTGGTCCAGCCCCAGTCCCCGTTTGCGCAGGTAGCTGCGCAGCATTCCTTTCCCCAGTCGGCTGGCGCTCAACAGAAGGACAATGAGCACGCCGGCATAGAGAAAAATCAACCTGGAATAGAACAGGGGGGGGAAGAAAACGACAATGACGAAAACCATCAGAACAATGCCGGTCGCTGTCCCGGTCACCAGGCTGTAGACTTCGTCGAACCAGGAGGCATCCCGAGGCTGGTTATATACTCCACCTAACGTGTAGACGCCCAACAACAGGAGGGTCAGGGCTATCGACATGGGGATGAATGGCTCGTAGGGGACGAAATAGGCCTCGTCCACCGCCGCAAACCACTGCAGCTCATAGCGCAGCCAGTAGGCTATGGCGATGGCCAGGTTGATGAGCAGCACATCCGTGACCACGACTGCCAGGCGGAACAGCCGCCGGTAGCGCTCAAACACCCTTCTCGCCTCCTTCCGGCACCGGCGATGCGGCGACTGGCTGTGCGACGATCGCTTCGTCGGCTGCTAATGCTCTACGGTAGCTGTCCACCGTGCGTTTGGCGGTCTCTCGCCAAGAGAAACCACCCGCCTGCGCCAATCCTGCGGCTCGCATCTTCTCCTGTACATCTGTGTCAGCGAGCACTCGCTCCATAGCCGCGGCCAACGCCTCCGTGCTGGTCGGATCCACCAACAGGCCAGCCTGGCTCACCACCTCTGGCAGTGACGAAGCCGAGGAGGCGATCACGGGTGTTCCGCAGGCCATTGCCTCCAGCGGCGGCAGACCAAATCCCTCATAGAGCGAGGGATAGACAAATAGCTCGGCCGCGTTGTACCACAAGGGCAAGTCCATGGCTGGAACGTACCCCACAAATTGCACCTCGTCGGTCAGGTTCAGCGCTTCCATACGGGCGAAAACTCCGTTGTAGAGCCAGCCCTTGCCGCCCACGAGAATCAGCGGTGGTCGAGCCTTTGGCAAGCGGGCGTAGGCCTCAATCAACCGCTCAACGTTCTTGCGCGGCTCCAATGTGCCGACAAACAAGATGAAACGATCCGGGAGACCCTGCTTTGCCCGAAAGCCTGCCACCTGCTCGGCGGGCAGGCGCCGGAAGCAGGGGTCTACCCCGTTATGTACGACGTCTACCTTGGCCGGCGAGAGACCATAGTGCTGCACGATGTCGCGTTTTGTGCTCTCTGACACCGCGATGACTCGTCGTGCCAACCGCACTGACAGCCGGGTAAAGATCCGCAGATAGAACCGGTTTAGGGCCCGAAAGCCCTGCGGATAGAAGAGAAAACTCAGATCGTGGATGGTGACTACACCCGGGCAAGTGCTGACCAGAGGCCCTACAAAAGCCAGCCCGTGAATCAGGTCCGCCCTAACGCCCTGCACGGCCCACGGCTGGATCGCCTGTTCCCATAGGATGCGCGCCGCAGGACGGTGCGTTGGCAGGCGGGACAACTGCAGGTCGAGCCCTGGTGCCCCAGTGTAGCGCCTCTCGCCTACAAATACCGTATACCTGATCCCCAGGTCCGCTTCTGGCAGGTCGTTTAGTAGGTTCTGAATGTACCAGTTGATGCCCGCGCTGCGATAGGTCTCGGCCAAGGACAGCAAATGGGCGTTCACTCCTACGTGGATCGCCCCGCCGGTGCTCTGTCTCACATCATCCATTATAGCACTAAGCACGTTTGGCGTCAAAACCGGGCCAAAACGGTGTCAATGTGTCAGGCAACGGACCCTGTCCGGCAGGCTTGGTTACTCAACACGAACACAACATGAGCCGGTGGTATCATCCGCTGCCGTCCTTCACGAATAGGGCCACCGACTCAATGTGGTAGGTCTGCGGGAAAAGATCCACCGGTTGCACTTCCCTGAGTTGGTAGCCGGTTCGAATCAAGTGGCGGGCATCGCGGGCCAGCGTGGCGGGATCGCAGGACACGTAGGCGATGCGCAAGGGCCCCAGCCGGGCAATCTCGCCAACCACCTGCTTCGCTGCACCAGAGCGAGGCGGATCGAGCACCATCAGGTCCGCCGGCCCCCCCAGGTGCGACAGGGCCATCTGCGCTTTCCCCTCGACCAACGTTACGTGATCCAATCCCCGAGCGTTGTGTCTGAAATCGGCGGCAGCGCTGGGGTCCGCCTCGAAACCTATGACCCGCTTCACGCGGTCGGCCAGGGCCAGCCCGAAAAGCCCCACTCCGCAGTAGGCATCCACCAGGGTCTGGTGACCCGCGGGGGCCAAGTAGGCATGCACCAGGGCCACCAATGCCTCAGCCCCAGCGGTATTCACCTGAAAAAAGCTCCCGGCCGAGACCCGAAAATCGCGCCCGGCGACGTGTTCCAGATAGTAGGAGTTGCCCATTAGCACTACAGCCTCGCCGTCAGCCAAGAGCAACGCGCACGACACGGGAAAGTCCACCTCGATGCCAAAGTCTTCGTAATGATCGAGTTCAAAGATAGCCAGCAGATCGCCCGTAGCCGAGCCACAACGCAGGCTCAGACGGTGGAGCTGGGGCCATTCCATGTCGAGGGCAGCCCACAGGTCATCCAATAGTGGGTCGAGGAGCAGACACTCCTTCACCGGCACGACACCGCGGGTGTCAGCCGTGAGAAAGCCCAGCAGTCCATCAGGCGTCACGCTGAACTGCACGTGGTTCTGGTAGCTCCACGGCTCGACAGCGCCGATGGTCTCCCGAACATTCACGTCTTGCAGACCGCCCACACGGGCCAACTGGTCTAGCATCACCTGACGCTTGAATTCAACTTGGGCTTCGTAGGCGATGTGCTGGAAGTGGCAGCCACCGCATCTACCAGGGCCAAAGTAGGGGCACGGCGGTTCGACGCGATGGGGTGACGGTTCCAGTACCTCCAGCAAGCGTGCGTGCGCCCACCGGGTGTGGCTTTCGACGATCTCTATACGCACCGCTTCACCGGGGATGGCGTAGGGCACAAAGATGACCTGGCCTTCGTGCCGGCCCAGCGCACTTCCACCATGAGCCATCGCTGTCAACTGCATCTCAATGGTTTCAGGCATGGGTCACGCCTCTGGTGGCCACCAGATCCGCTCACACAGACCCCTCTCAGGGCAGCGCGCGAGGGCAAAGGACCACACGCGGTTGAGCATCGCCTCGGCCCCACCAAAGAGGATGGCCAGTTGGCTACGGTAGTAGCCCAACGCCGAGACCTGGGCCCTGAGGTCTGCCGGATCGAGAGGAATGATTTGCAGACGCCACCTCTCTGCCCCAGCGGCAGCCAGGGCTGACTCCAGTGCACCTGGCTCCTCGGCGTAGGGATAATCCTCATAGAAGGCCACCCGGTAGCCCCTGGCGCCAAGCTGCCGGGCCGCGTCGTGCACAATCTGGTGATCCACGTGACGGCCTACCCCTAGCGGACCGTAGAACACCGCTTGGTCTTCAGTCGAGATGAGGCCGACTGCCTCCCAATCAGTCCGCGCCAGCCGATCGGCCAGCCCCTTTGCGCCGTTCTGGGCCATTGGGTCGGCGGGGTGTATCTCTCCGAAGAGCATTCCCACACCGGTATACATCCACTGGCTGCGAGGATCGGTGCGGTAGACTGCATCCAGGTAATCCAGGTGCCGCACGCCGGCGCCCAGGAGCGTCAGGGCCGCCGCATCTTCAGCGCGCCGCAGGGCCATCGGCTGGGGTGGTTTGCCCCAGATTTCGTGTTGTTCCAAGGCAAAGGGTG
>CBDUWJ010000192.1:0-5477 GCA_965370895.1 uncultured Anaerolineae bacterium
ATCTTTATCAACCAGGCGGCGGCACCCCTTGAGATCCTGCCAGGAGCTGTCGTGCGTACTTCTACGGGGACAACCGTGCGCTTCAGGACGGTGACGACTGCCACCCTGGCGTCTTCGATCGGGGCCACCGCCCAAGCCGAGATCGAGGCGCTGGAGCCGGGACCCGTGGGCAACGTCGCAGCGGCGACCATCAACGACGTGGAGACGACGAGGCTGCGGGGCAAGGTGCGCGTCACCAACGAGAATCCCACAGAGGGTGGTGGGGTGAAACAGGTCGGCGTGGTCACACGGGCTGATATGGAGCGCCTGAAAGCCCAACTGGTCCAGCAGCTCCAGCAGCGGGCCTACGCAGAACTGCAGGGGCAGGTGACCGAGCATGAATTCCTGCCCCCCAAGTCGCTGACTGTCGAGATCTTTTCCGAGGTCTACGATCAGTTTTTGGATGCCAAGGCCGACGTGCTGCACCTGCACATGCGCATCGTGGCCAGCGGTACTGCGGTGGATGTGGCCAGTGCCAACTTGCTGGCCTCCGAGGCGCTCGAGGCCAAGATCCCTGACACCTACGAGCTGACCTCAGAGGATGTCGATTTCGAGACGGACGACCAAGTCCGCATGGATGGCCGGAGCGTCCTTCTGCGGGTGACAGCCTCGGCAGAGTTGACGGCTGATGTGGACCGTGGGGCGGTCCGTTCGGCCGTCTCCGGTTTGCCAGAGGATGAGGCTGCTCAGGTACTGGCCGGCTCCTTTGCCCTGGGCGCGCCACCCGTCGTCGTCGTGCAGCCCGACTGGATCAAACGCTGGGAATTGCTGGACCGCGTACCCTTTTTGCCCTTTCGCGTCCAAGTGGTGGTGCTGGAGTAGATGAGGATACTGGCCTTGGACGTGGGGGATCGACGGGTGGGTGTGGCCGTTTCCGACGAGAGCGGCTTGATCGCCAGGCCGCTGACCACTATCCAGCGGAGATCCAAAGCTGAGGATTTTTCCAGAATCATGCGACTGGCGCGAGAGCAAGGGGTGGATGGGTTGGTGATCGGCCATCCTCTGAACGCGGATGGCAGCGCCGGTCCGCAGGCGCGGCGGATCGAGCGCTACGCTGTCGCCTTGGGTCAAGGACTGCAGGACCAGGGACTCGATTTGCCCATCACGTTATGGGATGAGCACCTCTCCACCCGCCGGGCCCAAGAGGTAATGATCGCTGCCGGCCGGAAGGCCAAGGATCGCCGTGCACGCATCGATGCCGTGGCGGCGGCCGTGATTCTGCAGGATTACCTGGTTGCACAGCGGCCTGCTGCACAGCCGCAAGGAGATGGTGCTTGGGAGGAGAAAGCCCATTGAGTCCCCTGATTCCGTGGATCAAGATCGCGGCACTGGTTTGGGTGGGCGCGTTGCTGGTCGTGGTGCTGACCCAGGTTCGCTGGGTGCAGCGTGCCATTCCCGATTGGCTGCGCAACCTTGCCCGGACGGTGCTGCTGGCCGGCACAGTGGGGGCACTGACCCTGGCCGTGCTCTTTGGCATGCAAATGATGAGGACCGCTTTGGAGACGCGTGCCCCGGCCGACAGCGGCCCGACGTTGGACCTGTCTTTCGAGTCAGGGGATTCGTTCTTGACGAGCCTGTTCCTGAGCATGCATCAGGAAGAGCTGAACCAGCCGGTCAGCGATGATCCCACCCCGGTCACCTTTGTCGTCGAATTGGGTGAAACGGCGGCTCAGGTAGCAGCACGGCTGGAGGAAGAAGGGCTCGTCGTCGACGGTGAGGTCTTTCGCCGATTCATGGGCTATCACGACCTCGACGTCAGCCTGGAGGCAGGATTCTATTCACTGCGGCCCAACATGACCATGCACGAGATTGCTGAAGCGTTGCAGCATGGCGGCGACAATACCGTCACGATCACTATCCCCGAGGGTTGGCGGGCTGAGCAGACGGCTTGGTTGTTGGGGCAGCAGGGGGTGATGCGTAGCGACGATTTCATGGCCGAGGTGCACACAGGCCAAGACGACTATCCCTGGCTGGCCGACCGGCCTCCGGGCGCTTCTCTGGAGGGCTTTCTTTTCCCCGACACCTACGAGCTGGCGGCCGAAGCCACACCGGCCACGGTGGTAGGCTTGATGCTGGCCACCTATGACGCGCGGGTTGCACCCGAGATCGAGGGGCGACTGGCTGGCAAGACCCTCTTTGATCTGGGGTTGGGCACCGAACGTCCGATGACGGTCTACGACGTGATGATCTTGGCTTCCATTGTGGAGCGCGAGGCTGTGGTATCTGAGGAACGGCCCATCATCGCCAGTGTCTACTATAACCGGCTGGACCCGGCGCATGTGGAGCAAACTGCGTTGCGCCTCAGCTCTGACCCGACGGTGCAATACGCCAAGGGCTACGACCCCGAAACCGGCTACTGGTGGAATCCGATGTTGCCTGGCGAGGGGCTGACCGTGGAATCACCCTACAACACCTTCAAAGTGCAGGGATTACCGCCGGGGCCGATCTGCAGTCCAGGACTGGCCTCTATCCTGGCTGTCCTGAATCCAGCGCAGACGGACTATCTGTATTTCCACGCGATTGGGGATGGCACCCACGTCTTTGCCTCTACGCTGGAAGAGCACATGCAGAATCAGGAGAAGCACGCGCCCTAGGAGCTCCACGTGACAGGTATCACGTATTGCGTATTGCGTATGGTGAATGGCGCATGGCGTGGTGTGCGGTGCGTGGTATTTTTGGTTTCCGGCTTCCTGTTGCTTGTGGCTTGTAGCTTTCCGGGTAGCGTCAAGCCGACGGTCAAGATCGGCCTATCCGCGCCATTTGAGGGATTGTACCGGGACCAGGGCTATGAGGCGCTCCATGCAGTGCGGCTGGCAGTGCGGCAGAGAAACGGGGCTGGCGGCGTGGGTGGCAGTTACCTGGTGGAGCTGGTGGCCCTGAATGACTTTAACGAACCGGACGAGGCGATCCTGCAGGCCCGCAAGATGGCTGTTGACCCTGGGGTGTTAGGTGTGGTGGGAGGATGGTCGCCGGACACTGCTCGCTCGGCTGCTCCCGAGTATGAACGGCTAGGGCTGGCTCTTCTGATGCCTGACGCCGGTGATGTCACAAATCTAGCACCGGAGGCTATCGATCCGGCATTCGTGGACGAGTTTGAGGCATTGTCGGGCGGCGCACCACCGGGTCCGCTTGCGGTCTGGGCCTACGCGGCCGCAAACCACCTGTTGGATGCCCTGGATGCTGCGGGCCGCGACGAGGGGCTCACCCGTGCGGGAGTCCGGGCGGCACTGGACCCCGATGTTGAACGCTGAGCAGGTTCGGGAGGAACGATGCGCATCCTGATGTTTTCCTGGGAGTATCCGCCCCACGTCGTTGGGGGTCTGGGTAAACATGCGGCTGAACTTCTCCCGCCACTGGGCAATCTGCCGGGGGTGGACTTGCACCTGGTCACGCCTCGCTGGGAGGGCGGTAAGCGGCGAGAGAGAGTGGGCCGGGCGACGGTTCACCGCGTGGAAGCCCCCATCGTCGAGGGGGATTTCTTCACAAAGGCCCAGCAGACTAACTTGCAGCTGGAGGAGTACGTCGACCGGTTGTGGCAGGAGAGCGGGCCCTTTGACCTGATCCACGTCCATGACTGGCTGGTGGCTTTTGTGGGTGCTGCCTGCAAGCATCGTTACGAGGTCCCCTTGCTCAGCACCATCCATGCCACCGAACGCGGGCGGGGACGGGGTCACCTGGGCAGCGACCAATCGCGGGCTATCCATCAGGTCGAGTGGTGGTTGACCTACGAATCGTGGCGGGTCATTGCCTGTAGCGAGTATATGGCCGGCGAGGTCTCGAACTACTTCCACTGTTCCCGGGACAAGATCGACGTCATCCCCAACGGTGTCGAGACAGCGCGTTTTGACGAGCTGGAGGGCAAAGACCTGACCAGCTTTCGCACCATGTACGCCCTGCCCTTTGAGGAGATCGTCTTTTACGTGGGCCGGGTGGTTTTCGAGAAGGGGTTGCACGTGCTGGTCAGGGCCTTGCCTCTGGTTCTGGCCCAACAGCCGTCGGCCAAGGTCGTCGTCGCTGGCAAAGGGCCGGAACTGGAGTCTTTGCGCTCTTTGGCCCAGGACCTGGACGTGGGGAAGAAGGTGCTGTTCACCGGCTTTATCTCCGACGAAGATCGGGACCGGCTGTTCCGGATCGCCAGCTGCGCCGTGTTTCCGAGCCTGTATGAGCCATTTGGCATCGTCGCGCTGGAGGCGATGGCGGCCAAGTGCCCGGTTGTGGTCAGCGAGGTGGGTGGCCTGCAGGAAGTGATCGAGCACGCGGAAACCGGCATTATGGTGTACGCTGACGACCCCGGTTCGTTGGCCTGGGGTATCGTGCACACCCTGCAACGTCCCGAGTGGTCCGCTGCACGGGCGAAGAACGCCTACCGTGTTGTGCGCGAGGAGTACAATTGGGAACGCATCGCCCGGCTGACGGCGGACGTCTACCGGCAGGTCATTGCCGAGCGGGCGATTACGGACTGGTGAGGTGGGGAGTGGCCGGTGGAGACCGGGGGACAGCACCGCCTCCGGCCGTCGGCCAAGTGTCCTGGTCGACAGGCCAATGGCCGTCGCGTAGACGAGCGCCTCTCTACCCAGACGATCCTCCAGCAGGTTTCTTCTGCTTGGTGATAGTCCACCCTTTGGAGGGCATCAGACCAAAATGCGGTGGACCAGAAGGGGCGGTTCGACTGGCTTCTCGCTCCAGCGGTAGACGGCCAGGAGCCGTTGCCGGGCACCTGAGAGACTGACCTCGCAGTTGGCATGGATGGTCAGCAGGGGCTAGCCCTGCTGCACGATGTCGCCGATTTTGGCCTGGAGGACGATCCCCACGGCGGGGTCAATCGAATCGCCTCTTTTCACTCGACCACCGGCCGTCAGCATCGAGGTCAGACCAACCTCGCGGGCGTCCAGGGAGGCCACGTAGCCCGAGCTTGGGGCTGGCACTTCCCGCAAGGAGCTGGCCGCAGGCAATTGTTGCGCGTGGTCCGCGTAGCGCGTGTCGCCCCCCTGGGCCGAGATCCACTCCGGAAACTTGACGAGCGCCTTCCCGCTGTCCGGGTGCTCTTCCAGAATGGCGACGGCCTTGGGCTCGTCTTGGATCTCGCCAGACAGCAGCATCTGGCTGGCGATGGCCAGACAATGCTGGCGAGAATCGGCTGACCGCTGACCGTTCAGGGTGTCAAGTGTTTCCTCGAGTTCGAGAGCGCTGCCCGCTGCGCAGCCCAGGGGCTGCGCCATGTCCGAGATTACGGCCCTAGCTTTGCGTCCCACTTCATGCCCGATAGCAACCATCGACGAGGCGAGACTGAGGGCGTCCGCTTCGGTCTTAGTGAAAGCGCCACGGCCCACCTTGACATCCAGCACAATGCCGTTGGCCCCAGCGGCGAATTTACGCTCATGATCGAACTGGCGATCAGGGGCGGACTGCTCACCGTGGCCGTCACGTCGCGCAGGGCG
>CBDUWJ010000193.1:0-5474 GCA_965370895.1 uncultured Anaerolineae bacterium
CCTGACAGACTCACCGGTGTTGAGTAAAACGCCCTTCTGAGGTATACTGAACGAACGAAGAAGCAGTCCAAGCAGCACGGGAGAGAGCCATCCTAGCTGTCGAGAAAGGATACGAGGACGTCGTCCTCAACGAAAACAATGTGCCAATCATCGCCGGGACCAGTATCAACGTGGTTGAGTTGGTTCTGGACAGAACGGCCAACGAGGATAGGGCGAGTCGCCTGGATGATTCAGAGCTATTGGACCGGGCAAGAGGACTGGGGCGAGTGTTGTTCATTCAAGATGATGACCTTCTGGCCGTGACCACGCGGCAGAGAGAGCATGACTTTCGGAGCGTGATCTATGCGCATTCACGGTGAGCTTCCAATTGGAGCTTGCGTCCATGGTTTGCGGATCATCGCCCAGGCCGGTCAGCCCAAGGACTTGGTAAACCGAGTGGAATTCCTGCCCACATGAAATACATCGACGAATTCCGCGACGCGGCCCTGGCCCGCAACCTGCTAGCCCGCATCCATGCCCGCTCCACGCAGACGGTGCGGCTGATGGAATTCTGCGGCGGCCACACCCACGCGATCATGCGCTACGGCCTGCGCAGCCTGCTGCCCTCCACCGTCGACCTGCGTTCCGGGCCTGGCTGCCCGGTGTGTGTCACGGCCAACGTCGACCTGGACCGGGCCATCGCCCTGGCCAAGGTGCCCGATCTCATCCTGACCACTTTTGGCGACATGGTCCGCGTGCCGGGCAGCACCCAGAGCCTGCAGGACGCAAGGGCTTCTGGCGCTGATGTGCGCATGGTCTATTCCACGTTGGATGCCCTACAGATTGCGCGCGACAACCCTACTCGCCCTGTCGTTTTTCTAGGCATCGGCTTTGAGACGACGGCCCCCACGATCGCCGCGGCCATCCTCCAGGCAGAAGCCGAGGGCATAGGGAATTTCTCGGTACTCAGCCTGCACAAACTGACCCCGCCGGCGACGCGCGCCATCCTCGACGCGGGCGCAGTGTCCTTGAATGGCATCATCGGCCCTGGTCACGTGACGACTATCATTGGCGCCGATGCCTGGGGTTTCCTGCCCGCGGACTATGGTGTGCCGGTGGCCATAGCCGGATTCGAACCGCTAGACATTCTGCGCGCCGTGGCCGACCTGGTGGATATGTTCGAAGATGAACGGCCGTCCGTGTCCAACAGCTATGCCCGCGCGGTGACCGGTCAGGGCAATCTCGCTGCCCTGGACGTGATGGACCGCGTTTTCGAGGTCTGTGCCGCCGACTGGCGTGGCCTGGGAAAAGTGCCAGCCAGCGGTCTGAGAATCCGTCGCGGGTTCGCGGAGTTTGACGCTGCCCGCCTCTTTGACATAGACCCCGGACCCACACGAGAACATAAGGGCTGCCTGTGTGGCGACGTCTTGCGCGGAACCATTTCCCCGCCCGAGTGCCCGCTCTTTTCAACGGCCTGCACTCCGGCACGGCCCATCGGCCCTTGCATGGTCTCGGCAGAGGGCGCGTGTGCAGCCTATTATCAATTTGGACAGGATCTGCCATGACCACCGATATCATTCTGCTGGCCCACGGTTCCGGCGGCAGGTTGAGCCACGACCTGGTGGAAGGGCTCTTCCTCCGCTATTTTGGCAACCCCACGCTGCTGCAACTGGACGATTCGGCCGTCGTGGAAATACCTAATACCCAGTTTCCAGCATCCATGCCCCGGCTGGCCCTCTCCACCGACAGCTATGTCATCAGCCCTCTCTTTTTCCCCGGCGGCGACATCGGCAAGCTGGCGGTGTGCGGCACGGTGAACGACGTGAGCATGAGCGGTGCCCGGCCACTGTGGCTCAGTGTGGGGTTCATCCTCGAAGAGGGGTTGTCCCTGGCCGACCTGGAGCGGGTGGTGGCTTCGATGGCGGCCACGGCGGAGCGGGCTGGCGTGCAGATAGTGACCGGCGACACAAAAGTGGTGGACCGGGGCAGCGCCGACAAGCTGTTCATAAACACCGCTGGTGTGGGGCTGCTACCGCCGGGCGTCGAGATCGCCAGCGACCGTGCCCAAGCGGATGACCTGGTGCTCCTGAGCGGCACCGTCGGCGATCATGGTATGACCATCATGACCCAGCGCGAGGGCCTGCAGTTCGACAGCCCGCTAGCAAGCGATTGCGCACCCCTGAACGACCTGGTTGCCGATCTATTGGATGTAGTGCCTCCTGGGACGATCCACTGTCTGCGCGATCCCACCCGGGGTGGCCTGGCGACAGCCCTCAACGAGTTGGCCGAACGCTCAAGGGCTGGCATTGAGATCGAGGAAACGGCGGTGCCGGTACGCGAGGCGGTGCGTGGTGCCTGCGAGTTGTTGGGCTTGGACCCTCTCTACGTGGCCAACGAGGGCAAGCTAGTAGCCATCGTCGCCCCAGAGGCGGCTGAGCCAGCACTGGCAGCGCTCCGCGCCCACGAGTACGGGCGGGAGGCGGCGATCATTGGTCGCGTGATGGAGACCCATCCCGGGCGCGTAGTGCTGCGCACGGCACTGGGCGCTCGCCGCGTCGTGGACATGCTCGCGGGGGAGCAACTGCCGCGTATCTGTTAGTGCCTTTTCAAACTGCAACGACTGGATTGGGGCCAATGGCGGGTAGGGATGCCAGCCCTACAAGAAACGAAGCAGTTGAAGCTTGATACGGAATTCACAAATCGGTGGCAGTTTGACACCGATGTCCACTTGAGGTATGATTCACGGCTGGAAGGTCGTTCAGAATGAGGAAATGATTGTCGACGGGGACACGATGGGCGCTGTAGCAATCTCATCACTGCGACGAGTCTACGGCGAGTCACCCATCCGACGGTAGAGGCCGTGCACGTCCTCCCCCTGGTCCCGAGCGATGAGCATGTCCGATCGGCAGCACTGCAGGAGATCGTGTTCATAATCGTTGAACGCAAGAATCCTTTTTCAGGAGGGTGGAATGAGCCTATGGGTCATTGACAAAAAGGCGATGGCTTCCTTTGTCACTAACATGGTGGGCGACTATCGGGTGGTTGGGCCCCTGGCCAGGGGCACGCAGTTCGCCTTTGGTGAGGTAGAAGATCCGGCCGATCTCCGGCTGGACTATAACACCTCCATCCTACCGCCCAAAAAGTACCTACAGCCCCAAGAAGAGCGGATGATGACGTTTACCCGCACCGGCAAGCCGCTGGCGGAAACGGTCATCGAGGCACCACCCACGGTGATTCTCGGGGTCCACACGTGCGATCTCCATGGGTTACGGGTGCTGGACCAGGCCTTTGGCGAGGGCTACCCGGATGCCCACTACCTCGAACGGCGGAAAAACACGCTGCTGGTGGGCATCGAGTGCCTGGAGCCCTGTGACGAGCACTCGTTCTGCAAGAGCATGGGCACACTCACCATTAGCAACGGCTACGACCTGCACCTGACCGACTTGGGCGAGGTCTATACGGTGGACGTGGGCTCTGAGGCAGGCGCGGCGCTATTGGAGGGGTACAGTGCTTCCCGCCAGGCAACGGAAGCGGAGATGCAACAGCTCAACAAGGTGTTGAGCGCCAAGTGGCCGCGCTTCCCTTACAAGCTGGAGTTTGACGTTGGTGAGCTGGCGCCGCTGATGAGCCGGTCGTACAATAGTTCGGTGTGGGATGAATTGGCCGAGATCTGCCTGGCCTGCGGGCAATGCACGCTGGTCTGTCCAACCTGCTTCTGCTTCAACGTGTACGATGAGGTGGAGCTGAACCTGCAAGATGGCGAGCGATGGCGTCGATGGGATTCGTGCCAGTTGGATGAATTCGCTCGCGTGGCGGGTGGGGAGAACTTTCGCGAGCACCAGGCCGCTCGCCTGCGCCACCGATTCATGCGCAAGGGCCGGTATCTCCTGGAAAAGTTCGGCGAGTTGGGCTGCACCGGGTGCGGGCGCTGTGCCCGCTCCTGCCTGGTGGATATCTCCCCTGTCAATGTCTTTAACGATCTCCACGGGAACGGGAGCTGATAGGAGGTGAAAGGATGACGATGGCTAGCACTCATGAGGAGTCAGTCTACCTGCCGATGATGGCGCGTCTGCTCAAGGTCGAGCAGATGACCGAGATGGAGAAGCTCTTTACCCTGGAGTTGCCCGAAGGGCGCAGTCTGGGGAACGAACCCGGTCAGTTCATAGGGGTCTCGCTCTTTGGGATCGGCGAGGCGCCAATCTCGGTCAGTTCCTCGCCCAGCCGCAGCAACGGCACCTTGGAGCTGTGCGTCCGGCGCGTGGGGGACGTGACCGACGCCATGCACCGAATGGAGCCGGGCGAGATGGTTGGTGTCCGCGGCCCCTTTGGTCACGGGTTCCCCACGGCCAAGATGAAGGGCAAGGACGTGCTCTTTGCCGCCGGTGGCCTGGGGCTGGCCCCGCTGCGCTCGCTCATCAACGAAGTGCTGGACCAGCGGGGCTCTTTTGACCGCGTGATCATTCTCTACGGCACCAAGCAGCCCAGTGAGATCCTCTTCAAAGATGAGCTACTGGAGTGGGCCGAGCGAGATGACGTCGAATTCCACATGACGGTGGACCGGGGCGACGAGAAGTGGCGGGGGAACGTGGGGGTGATCACGACGCTTTTCCCCAAGGTCACGCTCAATCCGCGCAATACGGTGGCGGCCACCTGTGGCCCGCCGATCATGTACCGTTTTGTGTTGATGGAGTTGCTGGGCAAGGGGATTCCCGAGACACAGATCTACCTGTCGCTGGAGCGCCGCATGAAGTGCGGCGTGGGCAAGTGTGGTCACTGCCAGATCAACGAGCTGTACTGCTGCCAGGACGGGCCGGTCTTTCGCTACGCCGACATCAAGGGATTGGAGGAGGCACTGTAATGGCCGAGAACGGAAAGCCAAAGGTCGCGTTTTTCGACTTTGCCTGTTGCGAGGGCTGCCAGCTTACCGTCGTGGACAGCCTGCAGACCCACCTGGAGCTGATCGAGGCGGTCGAGATTGTCCAGTTCCGCGAGGCGATGACCGAAAAGGGCGAGGATTACGCGATTGCCTTCATCGAAGGCTCGTGCACGCGGAAGGAGGACGAGGAGCGCCTCAAGGAGATCCGGGAGCAGGCATCTATCGTGGTTGCTTTGGGCGCTTGCGCGCATACGGGCGGCGTCAATGCACTCAAGAACCTGCAGCCATCCCTGCAAGACGTGCGTGAGTACGTTTACGGCGACAAGTGGGAGTGGTATGACACCTATGCGGCCCGGCCCATCAGCGCCGTGATCGACGTGGATGCCGTCATCCCCGGTTGTCCGATCGACCGCTTCGAGTTCCTCGATGTGGTGAAAAGCGTACTGCTGGGTAAAAAGCCGGCCATCCCCGACTATCCGCTGTGTGTCGAATGCAAGCTCAAAGAGAACGTCTGCCTATTCGACATAGGCGGCACCTGCCTGGGGCCGATCACGCGCGCCGGTTGCGACGCCATCTGCCCCACCTATGGCGATGGTTGTGAGGGTTGCCGGGGCCTGAT
>CBDUWJ010000194.1:0-5376 GCA_965370895.1 uncultured Anaerolineae bacterium
CCATTTCCGCGCGGCGATGTTCCCACGTCCCGCGCGCCACTGCTGCCGCCGTGCGTGCCTCCGACAAGCGCTGGTAGAGCGTTTCCCCCCGAAGTTCCTCCAAATCAGCCTCTATGGCGGCGACCCGCCCAGCGGCCGCTTCGCCCTCAGCGGTCAGGCGCCCCAGGTTCGCCCGCAGGGACGTTTCCTGGGCGTCCAGCTCCCTCGCTTCACCGTCGAGCCTGGCCACCAGCTCCTGCCGCCACTCGATCTGCTGCGCAATCCGCTCCGCGTCCCGCACCATGTCAAAGCGCTGCGCCTCAATAGCGGCCAGGGCCGCCCCTCCCTCCATGCGCCGGGTCCCGAGGGTCGCAGCCTCATCCCGCACCCCTGCCTCGGCGGCCCGGGATTCGCCCAACGCCGTCTCGATCGTGCGGACCTGGTCCCCGGCCTCCTGGATCTGGCTGGGCAGTTTGCGCCACTCACGCTCGCGGGCCAATACCTGACCCTGTACCTGGTCTCGGCTCCGCCCTCCCGTCACCGACCCGCTGGAACGCAGCACCTCCCCCGCCATGGTGACGACTTGAAACGCTCCCTGGGTCCAGTCAAGGGCCTGTTCTGCCTGTTCCGAGCCATATCGAGGCAAGCCTGTCCCGGAAGGCGCTGGCCGGAGGATCCGGCGCGCGGCGCTCAGGTTGCGGGCGACGAGGGTCCGTCCCAGCAGTAACTCGACCACCGGAGCCAGGCGCTTCTCGGCGCGGACCAGGCCGGCCGCAACTGCCACCAGGCCCTCGTCCCCTGGCACATCGAGGCGAGCCATGGCCTGGACCGTGTCCAGTGGCAGGAAAGTGGCCCGGCCCCGCTTGCCCGCCCGCAGGAAGGCCAAGGCTGCCTCGGCATCAGCCCACGACTCTACTATCACGTCCTGCAGGTGCCCACCCAGGGCCGCCTCGATCGCGGTCTCATACTCGGCGGGCACGCGGAGCAATTGGCCGACGGTGCCGATGATGCCGGGGAGGATGGTAGATTGTTGGATTGGTGGATTGGTGGATTGGGATTGAGCACCCCGTGCTGTTTGCTGATGGCTGATGGCTGACTGCTGACCGCTGGGAGCTGACGGCTGACGGCTGACTGCTGCTTTCAGCACCGCTCGGACGCCAGCGCGTAGGCCTTCGCCCTCTGCGCGCAAGCGCGTCAAGAGCTCGTAGCGGCCCTGAAGACGTTCGACCGTGCGCTGGGCGCCGGCCAGTCGGTGGAGCAACTCGGTCTGGTGGGCTTGGGCCTCGCTCAATCGGGCGTCGAGACGGGCCGCCTGGGCGTCCAACGCCTCGGCCTCAGCCTGGAGCCGGGCCCGTTGCTTCGTCACGGACTCCAGTTGATGGCGCACCTCCCCGGCGTCGCTCTGCTGGCTCGCGAGGGCCGTCAGGTGCTCAGCCCGCTCGGGGGCCAGAACAGTCCGCCGCTCGGCTAGCTGTTCCAGGCGGTTGCGGCGACCGGCAGATTGCGTGGCCAGGTCAAGAACGCGTGCCTGTGCGTCCGCCAGCCGCTGTGCGAGGGCCGCCCGCTGGTCCTCGTGGGCATCGAGCCTGGCCTGGGCCTCGTCCACCAGGGCCTTTTGGTCCTTCAGAGCCACCTCGCCCTGGGCCACCTCCTGTTCGGCAGCGGCGACCCGCCGGGCCGCCGCCTGGGCCTGCGCCTCCAAGCCCACCACTTCATCTTGCAGCTCGTCACACTGGCCTGCCAGCAGGCGGGCCCGTTCCTGCCACACCGCCAGGTCCCGTTGCACCCCCTCCATCTGGGCATGGAGCTCGCTGCTCTCGCCATGCCAGACAGCCAATTTCTCGCGCAGTTGGGCCCGCTGAGCACGGAACGCGGCCACCTGCTCGTCCAACGCCTCCAATTCCTGGCGACGGCGGTCCAGGCTCGCCTCGCGCCGGGCCAGGCCATCGCGGCTGCGGCGCAGGTTCAGTTGTTCTTCGCGCCAGCGGCAGCCATACCAGGTGCGCAGCAATCGCTCCAGTTGCTGGCTGAGCAACGCATGGCGCTCGGCCCGCTCCGCGTCCCGCTCCAGGCGGCGCAACCGGGGCGCGATTTCGTTGATGATGTCGTTGGCCCGCAGCAGATTCGAGCGCGTCTCGTCCAGGCGCGACAGGGCCTCCACCCGCTTGGACTGGAACAGCGAGATCCCGGCCGCCTCCTCAAAGAGGGCGCGACGGTCGTCAGCACGCAGACTCAGCACGGCGTCCACCAGGCCCTGTCCGACCACCGTGTAGGTCCGCCGCGCCAGACCCGATTGGGCCAGGAGCTCGCTGATGTCACGCAGACGGACGCGGCTGCCGTTCAACAGGTACTCGTTCTCGCCAGAGCGGTAGGCGCGGCGAGTGACGGTCACCTCGGCAAAGTCGATGGGCAGCCAGCCATCAGCATTGTCCAGCACGAGGGAGACCGAGGCCATGCCCAGGCGAGCGCGCTGGGCGCTGCCGGAGAAGATCATGTCCTCGGTGCGTTTGCCCCGCAGGCTGCGATAGCTCTGCTCCCCCAGCACCCAGCGGATGGCGTCGGCAATGTTGCTCTTGCCACTGCCATTGGGGCCCACAATGGCCGTAATACCGCTGTCAAAGACAAATTCGGTGCGGGCGGCAAACGTTTTGTAGCCTTGTAGACCCAGGTGCTTGAGTCGCACTGCTCCACCAGCGCCGGCGTGCTGGTTGCAATCGTTCTTTATGTCCATCACGGCACATTATACCCGTTTCGGCGGAAATGTCAATCACCACTGCACTAGAGTGTTGCCCTCGAATACCCTGTCTTATGTCATGCTAGGCCCGCCGTGGCAGATCGGGGCACTAGCGCGACGAGGCCTCGTGGCCCAGCAGTCCCCCCTCCACCAGGATCTTTCGCAACGCCTGACGCTCGTCCTGGGTGAGATCCAACAGTGGCGAGCGAACTGGTCCACCATAGTAGCCAAGCATATCCAGGGCAGCCTTCAGGCCGGCGATGCCGTAGCGGGCGGTGATTGCCGCGTTGACGGGTATCATGCGACGCTGGAGGTCCGCCGCCTCGTCCCACCGCCCGGCACGGAATAGGTGATGGATGTCCAGGCAGCTCTGAGGAGCGACGTTGGCCAGAGCCAGGACACCGCCCACCGCACCCAGGGCCAGCCCGGCGAAAAAGGAGCCCGCCGTACCAGCCAGCATTTGAAAGCCAGGGCCGGTCTGCCGAACGATGTCGCCCAACTGGGTGACGTTGCCGCTCGAATCCTTTGCGCCGGCGACGTTCCGGTGCTGCGCAGCGCGGGCGACGGTGGATGCGTCAATGTTCACCCCGGTGAACTTGGGCACGTTGTAGATCATGACCGGGATGGGCGAAGCCTCACCCACGGCATGGTAGTGCCGGACCAACGCCTCGGACGTCATTCTACCTCCATAGTAGTGGGGTGTGACGACCAGGGCCATGTCGGCCCCGGCCCCCGCCGCCTGGTGGGTCAGGGCGATGGTTGCTTGGGTGGACTCGCAGCCGGTGCCGGCGATCATGAGCTTGCCCTCGGGAATGACCTGGCGGGCCGTCTCCCAGACGCGCACTTTTTCCGCATCGGTGAGGTAGACGGCCTCGCCGTTGGAGCCCAGTACAACGTAACCAGCAAGGTCATACCGGTTCCAGCGCTCCAGGTTGTCGACCAGGGCCTGGTAGGCGATCCCCCCGCCGGCGTCAAACGGAGTGGGGATGGGCGGGAAGACCCCCGTCAGGGAGATGGCGTGCTGCTCCGTGCTAGACTGGGGACTGGCAGACTGGGGAACGGGAGATTGGGCATTGGTGAATTGGGTCATTGGGCAAATCCTCCTGTGAGATGGTATCGGTTGCGTCTTGCAGAATATGACAACGAATCAAGAGGATTGAACGAATCCTCCGGTGCCCACGCGTAAAATCCTCCACTTGCGTAATCATGTTCGACAGGCAAAGCCTTCACGGCAGCCACGTGGGCAGCACCCCGTCATCCGCGACGTGCACAGACTGCCCCAGGCCAAAATCAAAGAGCCAGATCGAAACGTCAGGCACCGGCTGGGGTCCCTCCGACAGGTCCGTACGGGCGTAGGCCAGGGATCCGCCGTCGGGCCGCCAGGCGAAGGCAAAACGGTCGGCCATCGGCTCGGACGGCAGGGCGTAGGCCTCCCTCCCGTCGGGCCGGGTGAGCCAGATCTGGCGGCCCGGCGTCCGGCGCTCGTCGTCCAGGAATTCGCGGCCAAAGGCGATCCAGCCGCCGCCCGGGGACCAGGCTGGCGACACGTCCTTGACAAAGTCATCGTCGCCGCTGATGTCTGTGGCCTGTTCATCTGCCAGGTCCACGCGGACCAAGCGCACGACGAGGGCTTCCCCGGCCAGCATCAGCTCAGGCACGACCAACTGGCCCCCATCGGGAGACCAGACCGGCCCAGTCCCCCACTCGTTGGCGAATTGCTGCAGCTCGCCCGTGCTCAGGTCATAGACCTCCACCCCGGGGATCGTGGGACTGGCATAGGCCAGAAGCCCGCCGTTGGGAGCCCAGGCCGGCGAGTGCAGAGGCACATCATAGTCAAAGAGGGGGCGCTGCTCCCCCCGCTCCAGGTCTAGGAGCCAAATGCGGCCCGCTTTGGGGTCCAGGTTAGGCGCGCCAGCCCAGATGTCGCGCTGCTCGTATGCCAGTAGCCCACCGTCGGGCGACCAGGCCGGGTTCAGACAAGCCGCCTGGGGGCAGGCGAGCAGCAGGCGCTGGTCCGAGCCATCGCGGTCCATGCGCCACAGATCCGCCCCGCCGTCCTGGCGCAGGACGCTGTAGACGATAGCTTCGCCCAGCGGATGCACCGCATAGTCCCACACGCCCTGGGGGTGGTCGGTGAGCTGCTCCGGTGTTCCGTCCAGGGGCGCGACGTACAATTGGCGCAGTTGGGCACCCGGCTGGGTCCGGCCCAGGTAAAGCAGCTGCGGCTCTCGGGTGCGAAAGCGCCAGGTACGGCTTCCCCGCAGGGGGCGACCGCGCTGGCTGACGGCGCCCGCTTCCAGGGTGACGGTGTAGGCCGTGCCCGGCGCCAGGGCGCTCTGCGGCTCGAAAGTCACCTCCTTGCCGTCCCACCTCAGGCTGCCGCGGACCTCAGGGTCGATGCGGAACCGCGCTTCGACACCCGCCGCGTCCATGGCCTGGGAGAAGGTGATGCCGACAGGGGCAGTGATGGGCACATCGTGGCGGCCGTCAGCGGGGGAGGATTGCACGATGCGCGGCCCTGCGGCACTGAGCAAGAGGGCCACGGCGGCGATACAGGCTGCGGTAACAGCGACGACGATGGCGACGGCGACGACGATGAGAAGGAGGATGCGCCAGATAGCGCGCCATCTGGCGCGGTAGAGACTCCGTTTGGTGTCCATGGA
>CBDUWJ010000195.1:0-5369 GCA_965370895.1 uncultured Anaerolineae bacterium
ATCCTCCAGCCGACGCTGGAACTGGGCCGCGGCGCGGACAGCGATATCATCTTGGAGGATCCGCAGACCTCTCGGCGTCACGCCCTCCTGAGTGTCACACCCGAGGGATTCAAGATACAGGACCAAGGCTCGGCCAACGGCACGCTGGTCAACGACCAGCCCCTGCCGCCGCGACACCCGTGGCCACTGCAACCTGGTGACACGATCCAGATCGCCGGCTTCCAACTGACGGTGCGTCTCCCCACGGCTGAAGCACCGCCACCCCCGGTGCTGGGAGAACGGGTTCAGATCAACGTCCATCCGCAGCCAGGACTGGCCATCTACTACGAGGGCAAGGTGCTCAAGGTCCCTCTCGACAAGCCCCAGATCACCCTGGGACGGCAGTCCGACAACGACGTGGTCATCCCCAGCAGAGTGGCATCCGCCCACCACGCGCGCATTGAGGCGGCGCCCCCCCGCGAGCCGGGGGGACCGACCACCTACCGCATCGTGGATCTGGGCAGCACCAACGGGCTCGTCTACGATGGCCAGCGCATCTCTCAGAAGGACCTGGTCGACGGCGACGTGCTCTATATCACCGACCAGGTGGCCATCCAGTTCCGGGCCTTTATCGGCTTCTTGCCCGTCGAGCAGATAGAGCAGGAGGTCATCACCGAACGCCTGCCAACCGATGAGGAGCCCGTGCGAATCGGGCGGGCGCCAGACAACCAGCTCGTGCTGGATCACCCCCAGATCAGCCGCTACCACGCCATCATCGAACGGATGGGGGTCGGTCGTTACCGTGTGAGGGACCTCAAGAGCACCAACGGCGTCTTTGTCAACAACGACAAGGTCGACGAGGCCTGGCTTAAGGAAGGGGACCAGATCCAGATCGGCCCCTTTCAATTGGACATGAAAGAGGGAGGCATTCGCCAACTGGCCGACGCGGGCCTGCGCCTCGACGCCAGACGCCTGCAACAGTGGGTTTCCAAGGACAAGAACCTGCTCCAGGAGATCTCTCTCTCCATCTATCCCCAGGAATTCGTGGCTCTGGTGGGCCTCTCCGGCGCGGGCAAGTCCACGCTGATGAACGCCCTGAACGGCTTCTGGCCGGCCACCAATGGCGCGGTCTATGTCAATGACGTCAACCTCTACCGCAACTTTGACCTTTTTCGCAGTGAGCTGGGCTACGTACCCCAGAAGGACATCGTGCACATGGAGCTGACGGTCTACCAGGCCTTGGACTATGCGGCTCAGCTCCGAATGCCGGCTGATACTTCCTCCGCCGAACGACATGATCGCATCACCGAGATGCTGGAAGACCTGGACCTGACCGAGCGCAAAGACCTGCCCATCCACAAACTCTCCGGTGGCCAGCTCAAGCGGGTATCCATCGGCGTTGAACTGCTCACCAAGCCCCGCCTTTTTTTCCTGGACGAGCCGACTTCGGGGCTGGATCCGGGCACCGAGTACAACATGATGAAGCTTATGCGCCGCCTGGCTGACCAGGGGCGGACCATCGTGCTCATCACTCACGCCACCAAGAACGTGATGATGTGCGACAAGGTAGTCTTTATCGTGCGCGGCGGTCATGTCGCCTACTACGGCCCGCCGGAGGAAGCGCTGGTCTATTTCGATCGATACCGCACCGATCAGGAGCGCCGCGAAAAGGACATGGAGTTCGACAACATCTATATCGTCCTGGAGGACGAAAAGCGTGGCAGCCCTGAGCAATGGGCCGAGCGCTACCAGCGCTCCAGCGAGTACCGCAAGTACGTGGTCGAGCGATTGCAGGAACACAAGCAGGTGACCCCCGCCGGCGGGCTGACACCCACTGCGGCGGTCAGGCGCTTCTTCGGTGGAACCGGCCAGCGGATCAGTGCCATGCGGCAGCTTGTCATTCTCTCTTCCCGCAACCTGAAGATCCTGATGCAGGACCGGCTGAGCCTGGCACTCATGCTGCTCGTCGCCCCGGCCATCGGCATGATGGGCTTTATGTGGGGGCGGGCTCTCTTCGACCCTGTGGAAGGCGACCCAGCCAAGATCATTACCATGCTCTTTATGGACGGGCTGATCGCCATCCTGGTCGGGGCAATCAGCTCCGTGCTCCAGATCGTCCGGGAGAACGACATCTACAAACGTGAGCGGATCGTCGGCTTGAAAATCGGTCCCTACATCCTGTCCAAGGTGTGGATCGGCGTGCTCCTATCGCTGTATCAGGCGCTGGTGCTTCTGATCCTGAAGGTCATCTTTGTCAACCCTGTCCTGCCAGGTCCTGACGCCTATGTCGCCGTCTACATCACTCTCTTCCTGGGCACTCTGTCCGGCTACCTGTTCGGGCTGGCCATCTCGGCTGGCGCGCCCAATCTGAACGTGGCCATGTTGCTCGTCATCGTCGTCCTGGTGCCCCAGTTCCTTTTCGCCGGGGCCCTGTTGCCGCTGGACCTGATCCCCGGTGGCGAGGCAATCAGCGTTGTGGCCTCCACCCGCTGGGCCTTTGAAGGGCTGGTCAACATCACAGGCATGGGCGACAATGTGGTGAATGATCCATGCTGGGGTGATCGGCCCAAGTACGACGAGGAGGGGCAGATCGGATGGAACACGCTCCTGAACGCGGACGACGAACGCAAGAGAGCCGAGGGTTGTACCTGCATGGGATCGGCCATCTTTGAGACGTGCGACGACTTTCCAGGCATCCTGAGCTCAGACTACTACGATGAAGCCGCACAGGCAGCGCTGGTCAGCTCCGAGCCGGTTCAGCCCGGCACTCCCACGCCACATCCCTCGCCCACACCCTATCCCTCGCCCACACCCCATCCCACGCTCACTCCGTACCCTGCGCTCACACCGTACCCCACGCCCCAGAATCCGCAGGACATGGGAGGCTACATGGACCTGCGCGAAGAGCAGGGGAACGAGTATTCGGACCTGCGCCAGGAGCAGGGGGACGTATACCAGGACATCCGGGAGCGGCAGGGAGAAGAGTACGCGGACCTGCGTCAGGAGCAGGGAGACGAGTACCAGGACCTGCGCCAGCAGCAGGGAGACCAATACGCCGATGATATGGACCTGTGGGGCGACCAGAAGGCTGATTGGCAGCGCGACCGGGAGCAGGCGATCCAGGGCGCCGAAGGCATGCTCAAGAGCATATTCGAGAACTATGGCCGATCGTTCAAGGGCACGGTGGTCTCCCGCTGGGCGGCGATGGGCGGCATCATGCTCGGCTTGATCCTGCTGATCCTCTTTTTCCAGAAGCGAAAGGATGTTGTCTAGAGCTGCTACACCGTTCTGCGCTTCCTCGCACCAGGAGTAGAACCTGGCAACCCACCGAGATAACACAGGAAAGGACTATGGTGACAATGACCGCTGAAAACAAATCCATCCGCTTTTTCGCTGCCAAAGATGCCGAACCCGGCGCATTGAATGGTGAGCGCCTGGCCGTGTTGGGGTACGGCCACCTGGGCCGCCCCTTCGCTCTGAACCTGCGTGACGCAACGCATGAAGCCATGGGGCGCGATGCAAGCCCGCTGGTGGTGGGCAACAATGCCGACGAATACGCCGATCAGGCTCGTGCCGACGGGTTCACCGTCCTGCCGATTGGCGCAGCAGTGGCCGCCTCCGACGTCGTGCTCATCCTGCTGCCCGACGAGGTCATTCCCGAGGTGTTCGCGGAGGAGATCGCGCCCAACCTGGCGCCCGGCTCGGCCATCGTCTTTGCGTCGGGGTATACCCTGGCCTACGGCCTTGTCGAACCACCCGCAGGCATCGACGTGCTGCTGCTTGCCCCGCGCATGGCTGGGGAGAATGCCCGGCAGCGCTTTCTCGACGGGCAGGGCTTCTACGCCTACGTCTCGGTCGAGGAAGACGCTAGCGGCAAGGCGTGGACGCGCCTTCTGGGGTTGGCCGACGCGGTGGGCATCCTGCGAGCGGGGGCCCTCGAACTCGACGCCCGCCGTGAAGCCGATATCGACCTGTTCATCGAGCAGACCGTTGGAGCTGTGCTGGGAGTGGCGATCATGAACGCCTTTTTCATTGGCGAAGAGGCAGGGATCCCACCTGAAGCGCTGGTCATGGAGATGTACATGTCGGGGGAGATGGAGATGGTGTTTCGGGCCTTTCGCCAGGAGGGGTTCTTCCAGGCCTCCAGTGTGCACGGCCCGACGGCGTTGTACGGCGGATTCATCCGCGTGATGCCACTGATGCAATCGGACCTCAGTGCGACCTTCCACGAAACGCTGGCCGAGATCCAAAGCGGCGAGTTTGCCCAGCGGTTCCAGGCGGAGCGGGAGGCAGGCTACCCGGCGCTGGCCCAGGCTGAAGCCATGAGTATGGACGATAGCCCGATCGCCCAGGCGGAGGCTCGCGTCCGGGCAATGTTGGGGCAGAGTGGATGAGTGGTGTGCGACGCGTGGCTCGACGCACCCTCCTTGCTTCTCACAAGTTGCAGCCCGCTGCCCTAGACACCTGGAGGTGTGATGGCCCATAGTCTGGCGGCCAGCCGACTGGGTAAGTACGAGATCCAGGCCGAGATCGGCCGGGGCGGAATGGGAACCGTCTACCGGGCGCACGACCCCCTGCTCGACCGGCAGGTGGCCATCAAGGTTCTGGCCCCTCACCTCGTGTGGGAGCAGGGCTTCGTCGAGCGTTTCCTGCGCGAGGCACGGGCAGCGGCACGGCTGAAGCATCCCTGCATCGTCGCCATCCACGATGTCGGCCGAGAGGGGGACTCGTACTACTTTGTGATGGAGTACCTGGCAGGACAGTCACTGACCGAACTCATCCGCCAGCAGGGCGCACTTCCACCTGATAGGGCGCTGTCCATCTTGGGTCCCCTGGCGCAGGCTCTGGACTATGCTCACCAGCAGGGACTGGTGCACCGGGACATCAAGCCGGGCAACATCATCGTCAGCCCGGTAGGGCAGGTGACTCTCACCGATTTTGGCATTGCCAAAGCAGCCGAGGAAACGCGGCTCACCACGACCGGCACGATCGTTGGCACCCCGGAGTACATGTCACCCGAGCAGGCGCGCGGGGAAGATGTCGATCTCCGCAGCGACATCTACTCCCTGGGCGTGGTGGCCTACGAGATGTTGAGCGGACGGACGCCCTTTGGTGGAACCACACCTCACGCCGTGCTGCACATGCAGATCTACGAACCGCCCCCCCCCATTCGGCAGGTGCGACCAGACTTGCCCGCCGAGGTGGAAACGGTCCTGGACCGGGCATTGGCCAAGGAGCCGGGCAAACGGTACGCGACCGTGACGGCCCTGGTGGAAGCACTGAGCCAGGCGCTGGCAGGGCAGGCCGTTGAGAGGCCGAAGGCAGAGCCGCCAACCGTAAGCGCAGCTAGGGCCGCGGCCTTGCCGCTGCGCACGGGACCTCCTCCGCCC
>CBDUWJ010000196.1:0-5365 GCA_965370895.1 uncultured Anaerolineae bacterium
AGGCCGGTCTTGGGCAGGGCCAGGGTCATCGTCCGTTCGGCTTGCACGACCAAGCCCGGCGTCTCGCCCGTCGTAGCGTCGAGTCCCGAGGGTACGTCCAGGGAAAGGACGCGAGCAGCATGTTGGTTGCACAGGTCGATCAGGTCAGCGGCCCCTCCCCGCGGTGCTCCGCGCAGACTGTAGCCGATGAGGGCGTCCACGACGAGCTGCGCGCGGCGGATCGCTTCTTCGGCCTGCACAGGCTCTGTAGGTTGAAGGCCGGCCGCCTGCAGGATCCGGAGTTGGTTGCTCGCGGCATCACGCAGCGCGGTGGTCCGCCGGTCGAGAACCAGCCGGACCTTGAAGCCGCGGTTGTGCAGGTGCCGCGCACAGCACAGGCCGCCGCCACCGTTGCCCCCTGCCCCAGCCATGACGGTGATCTCTCCCCGGTCCCTATCCACCATGTCCATCACGTTTTGGGCCAGGTTCCGGCCTGCGTTCTCCATCATTTGCAGGATACCCAGGCCAAAATCCTCCACGGCGATTCGGTCCACCTCGCGCATCTGCTCGGCGGTCACGGCCGGGACGGGGACTCCGTCTTCTGTCCAAAACAACTGATCGCTCACTGTGAGTCCTCCTGGTCAGGTATCATGCCCCTCCAAGGATCTGGTCGGCGACCTCGCGCAGGTCCTGGCCAATGATGTCCGGCCGCTCGTCCAGGGGACCCAGGACCATGCCCGGCCGGGCGATGAAGGCAGCGGTGCAACCGGCTCGCAGGGCGCCGGCGATGTCCCAGTCGTGCGCCGCCACGAGCAGAATGTCGCCTGTCTCGACGCCAAGCTCCCTCGACGCCATGTGGTATGTCTCGGCGGCCGGTTTGAAGCGGCGCACAGCTTCCACGGAGAGAACCCGTTCGAAAAATCCTCGTAGCCCAGCGTTGAGCAATTGTGCCTCGGCAACTCGCGCCGTCGAGTTCGTCAACGTAGCGAGGCGCAGCCCTGCGTCACGCAGGCGTTCCAGGCTCTCAGGTACTTCCGGGTGTGGAGGCAAAGTCAGCATACCGCCGAGGATCTCAGCACGATCCTCATCGGACAGGGAGATTCCCCGACGGGAAGCGGTCACGTCCAATGCACCACCGCCCACCGTGCCAAAGTCGACGTAGGCGTCCGTGATAGTCGCGACCAGGGCGGACTGGACCACCAGGCCAAACCACTCTTGCCGCACAGCCGCATCGCCAAATACACGCCGAAAGATCGGATCGAGTGCCTGGAGGTCCAGCAACGTCTCATTCACGTCAAAGACGATCACGTCTTTCATCCGTATCTCCTCTCGAGATCTGAGCGGCAGCCGGTGCCGGCAGCCGCACTAACTGTCCCTGGCCATAAGCAGGTTGTTCAGCGACTCTGACAGCGTCGGATGCGAATAAACGGCATCCCGACCGGCGGTGTAGGGCACACCGCGCATCATGGCCATCTGCAACACGGTCATTGCCTCGCCACCTTCCACGCCCAGAATCGCCGCGTCCAGGATCTCGTCGCTATCCGCGTCCACGATGGCTTTCATGAGGCCCAGCGTCTCGTTCATTTTCCAGGGCACGGGCCACCCAGGTCATCGGGATCTTGGCCACACGGATGTTGCGGACCCGGGCCAGGGCATCTCTTTGACTCAGCCCCACCCAGCCCAGTTGTTGGTCGAGGAATGGGGATGGGGCACCAGGCGGCCGCCCTTGACGTCGCCACGAACGTAGATGCCCGGCACGTTGGTCTTCAGGCGCTCGTAGACGGGGATAAAACCCCGTCTGTCCGCCACTATCCCGCCGGCCTGCCCTGGCTCCCCGACCGCAAAGCACAGTGCTCTCACAGGTTGCCATCGATCAAGATCGCCCGCGCTGGTGCGCCATCGACGCCCACGAGTTTGAGCGGGAGACAGACAAGCTGGTAGGCGCCCGGGGAGATCTCGCTTAGATCCAAGCCCTCCACCGCGATCACACCAGCACGAAGCAGGATCTGGTGCGTCGCCACCTGCTCGGCAAAGGGCGCGACCGACAGGTAGTCCACGCCAACGAGCCGCACGCCGCGCTCCACCAGCCACATCGCGCCATCCTCCGCGATGGCGACATAATCCTCATCAAACTGCTGGTTGCCCTGCGCCCATCGGTCGGAACTGCGGGTTCGAAAGAGCACGCGCTCGGTGCCAGGCGGGATCGACAAGCCCTCCAGCACTGCCGCTGAGAGGGCATCGGCCTCCAAGGCGTGAACGACCAACGCCGGTCCGACCAGCACGTGCAAGTCGAGGGCCTCCGCCCCGGCGCCACCGTGGATGAAATGCACTGGCGCATCGACGTGTGTACCGGCATGCGCGCCCATGTCCAGGCGGCTGACCGTCGCCACGTCGCCCCGATCGAGGTGAGAGGACTGGGTGATGCGGACCGGCGGATCGCCGGGCCAGACGACAAGTGATTCGGAGATGGGCAACGAAATGTCATAGATACGCGGGGTGATGCCGATGGCCTTCATTATCTGTCCTTTCATGGGAAAGAAAAACCTAGAGCCCCACCTCAGGGTGGGGGCTTCCTGTCTCCACCACAGTCCTGGATGAGATTGGCCACCAGTGCCGTCCAGCCAGTCTGGTGGCTGGCGCCGATTCCCGCGCCATTGTCGCCGTGAAAGTACTCGTAGAACAACGGGTAGTCGCGCCAGTGCGGGTCGGTCTGAAAGATCTGCTCCCCGCCAAAGACCGGACGCCGGCCTCCATCAGTCTCGTCGCGCAGAAAGATGCGCGTCAGACGACGGGAGAGCTCACGGGCGGCCTCGTCCAGCGTTAGCCGCTTGCCCGAGCCGCGCGGCACCTCGACCGTCAGCGAGTCACCGTAGTGGTGGTAGTACTTGTGCAGGGCCTCGATTATCAGGTAGTTGATCGGGAACCAGATCGGTCCACGCCAATTGGAGTTGCCACCGAACAATCCAGTGCGTGATTCGGCCGGCTCGTATCGCACCGTGTAGGCCTGGCCTCCGACGTGACAACTGAAGGGATGATCGGCATGGTAGCGGGAAAGGGAGCGAAGGCCATAGTCGGAGAGGAACTCGGCCGGATCGAACAGGCGCTCCAGGATGCGCACAAGCTGATCTCGACCTACGACGGCCAGTTGGTAGTGACCGTGGGCGCCCACATCGTTCAGCGGGCAGACGTGGGCCGCCAACTGGGGCCTGTACTTGAGGAACCACTCCAGGCGCTGCCGGAAGCGCGGTAGCCTGTCCAGTTGCTCCGGTTCCACGGCCTGCACAGCCAGCAACGGGATCAGGCCCACGAGGGACCGGACCCTTAACGGCATGAAGGTGCCATCCGGCGTGTGCAGAACGTCGTAGAAGAAGCCATCCTGGTCGTCCCACAGGCTTATGCCGTGTCCGCCCATGTTGTAGAAGGCATCGGCTATGTAGATAAAGTGCTCAAAGAACTTGGTGGCCACATCCTCGTAGGCCGGCTTGGTACGGGCCAGTTCCAGGGCCATGGCCAGCATGTTCAGACTGTACATCGCCATCCAGGCGGTGCCATCGGCCTGCTCGACGTGGCCGCCGGTGGGTAGGGGCGCGCTGCGATCAAAGACGCCGATGTTGTCCAGGCCCAGAAAGCCACCCTGGAAGACATTGTTGCCGCCGTGGTCCTTGCGGTTCACCCACCAGGTAAAGTTCAGCAGCAGCTTGTGAAAGACGCGCTCCAGAAAGGCCGTATCGGCCTGCCCGGTGGTGTCCAACGCGATGCTATCGCGCGTGAGCACGTACACCTGCCAGGCAGCCCAGGCCTGGACCGGCGGGTTCACGTCCCCCAGTGCCCATTCGTAGGCCGGAAGCTGGCCGTTGGGGTGCATGTACCACTCGCGCAGCAGCAGGATGAGCTGGCGCTTGGCCCATTCGGGATCGATCAACGCGATGGGGACCGTATGGAAGGCCAGATCCCAGGCCGCGTACCAGGGGTACTCCCACTTGTCGGGCATAGAGAGCACGTCCAGGTTGTAGAGGTGCTTCCAGTCGGCGTTGCGCCCAGCCTTGCGAGATTCTGGGGGCGGCGGTTGGGCCGGATCGCCCTTCAGCCACAGTTCCACGCTATAATGGTAGAACTGCTTGGTCCACATCAGCCCGGCCAGCGCCTGGCGCTGCACCCGTCGCTCATCCTGGCTCAGATCCGGGCGCTGGACAGCGGCGTAGAACTCGTCTGCCTCCTCGATGCGCTGCTCAAAGACAGCATCGAAATCGCCAAAGGCATCGTCGTGCTGGATGTCTGAGAAACGTACTCGCACGGTGAACGTTCCGCCGGGCGCGACGGTGGTCTGGAAGTGCGCCGCGACCTTGGTCCCCACCTGCTCCGGATTCACCCGGTCCGTCAGCCCGTGGACGACGGCGTCGTTGATGCCATCCTTAACGTAGGGGATGGTGTTGGGCCAACCAAAGAGCCGTTCCGAGTTGGTCTCGTTCTCGGTGAACAGCAACGACCCCGCCCTCTGTGCCGCGACGCCGCCATCGACGTGCCACCAGCGTTCGCCCAGGTGACGTGCTTCGGCATACACCGTGTTTGGCGCACTGGCGCGCAGTTCGGGCCGTGTGTGACCATAGCCCCACGACCAGGTGTTGCGGTACCACAAGTGGGGCAGGACGTGGATAGGGGCTGGCTCCGGCCCGCGGTTCACGACCGTGATGCGGCACAGGATGTCCTCCTGGGCAGCCTTGGCATATTCAACAAACACGTCAAAGTAGCGCCCCTGCTCAAAGACATCGCGCAGGGCATCGGCCAGCTCAAACTCCGGTTCATCCCGCCCCCGCTGTCGGTTCTCGTCCACCAGCCGGGCGTAGGGGAATTCGACTTGGGGATACTTGTAGAGCATCTTCATGTAGGAGTGGGTGGGCGTGTTGTCCAGGTAAAAGTAATACTCCTTCACGTCCTCGCCGTGATTGCCCTCGGAGCCGGTCAGGCCAAAAAGCCGTTCCTTCAAGAATGGGTCGCGCTCGTTCCACAGGGCGACGGCCAGACACATGTTCTGGAAGCGGTTGCTCACCCCTGCCAGCCCATCCTCGTTCCAACGGTAGGCCCGGCTGCGGGCATGGTCGTGGGGAAAGTAGTCCCATGCCTCGCCCGTGGCGCTATAATCCTCGCGCACGGTGCCCCAGGCCCGCTCGCTGAGGTAGGGACCCCAATGCTTCCAGTCAGCTCGGCGTGCTTCGGAAGCGGCCAGCCGTTTGTGTTCAGCAGTCTGAGGTTGTGCAGTCATCGGTGTCCATTCTCATTGGGACACGGACGCACACGGACAAACTCGGATTCATTCTATTATCCGTGATCATCTGTGAGATCCGTGTGCCGCTGTTCAGCTTCTGCCGTAGACGGGAACGGCCGCTCC
>CBDUWJ010000197.1:0-5353 GCA_965370895.1 uncultured Anaerolineae bacterium
CGCACGGCGCGCACGACAGGCAGCATCTCACCGCCCTCTTTCGCCCATACGAACAGGGCCCAATTGGGGTCTGGTGACGAGGCGATGAAGGCGCTGGCCGAACCCAGGTACGGGTATTTGTTGAGTGCCTGGTAGAACTGCGCATACTCTATCGCAACCTTCTCACGGGATGAATTGGGGGTCGAGTTGCCGAACTCGGTGATCTCGATCCGCTTGTTGGGAAAATTGGGGTGGTAGAGCTTGAAACGCAAGCCCCATTGGTCCTTCAGCATGTTGCCATACTGCCAGTAGCAGTGACAGCCCAACCAATCCGAGGCACGTATCCCGTCGCGACAGATGTCCAACCATTCCAGATCACGATGGGGGTGGTTCAATGCCAGTCCCGGGAAGCCGAATTGGGCCCAAGGGCAAGCTCTCTTTAGAGCTGGGAGCACTTTCATATACCAATCAAGGAAAGCGCGGGCGTTGTCATCACTGGGCCCCCAGCCCTCGATGCCGCTTGCGTGGTTCGGTTCGTTGTGGATCTCGAACTTGGCGGCATAGGGCTTCAGGCGCTTGATGATGGGCACCATTTTCGTTACAAAGTCGCTGGGGCTGGGTCGTGAGTCACGGCGGAGCCGGTCGTCGTACAGCCGGACGATGAACTCGATGCCCTGGTTCTCCCGGCGCAGGCGCTCATAGACGCTGACATCGGTAAACGACATCATCTTCATGGTCTCGATGCGCGCCAGGTTCACCATGGCATAGTCGTGTTCGCGGAACTGCACGTCATTGCGGCCGTGAAGCCCTACTCGGACCCTGTGTTTCGCCATCTGGTGTGCCTCCTCTTCCAGCACCGTAGGACAAGCGGGTTGATTATACTAGAAAATGCTGGAAATGTCCAGTTTTCAAGAGGGCCACTACATATTGTAAGCAGACAGAATCCTATCTCTGGAATCAGGCTGCATGACCTGTGACAAAGGTGCTGGCACGGTCAGGAACCGTTCACGGCGTGTCCCCTACGCGGGGGCTACTGCAACCCTGATTGGAGAATGTCGTATAGGGAGCAAATCCCGCAAGACGACGGGATTGAGAATCTGGGCGAGTGATAGATAGAAACTGGAGGAGGCGACTTGCATGTCAGAGGTGGAGAGTGAGGTTGTTGAGACTATGGAACCGTTCGAGGAAAAGCCGCAGGGGGAGACCCGCAAGCTAGAACCAGGTACAGACGCCGGCACACCCCGGCCCAAACGTCTCGAGACCAGAAAGCTGGAGGCGGAAGCGCAGACAACGTCGCAAGCGTTGGCTTTGTCCCCCCACCTGGGGTTGACCCGCGAAGAGTTGAATTGGGCCGCTTTCGCCCACGCCAGTATTCTGCTGACGCTACTCCTGGGTCTGGCCTCAGGCGGGATAGCTGCTCTCTTGGGCCCGATCATCCCAGCCATCATCTGGTACGCCAACCGCGACAAGTCAGAGTACGTGGTGGAGCAAGCCCGACAGGCGACCATCTACCAGTTGGCGGGCATTGTCGGACTGTTGGCTCTGGTTATCGTCGGCGCACTCCTGGTGGCCCTTGGCTGGGTGGTCAGCGCCGCCCTGGTTGTCGTGTTGGTGGGCCTGATCCTGCTACCTGTGATGCTGGTCGTGACCTTGCTCTGGGTTATCGCCTTGGTGGCCCTGCCCATCGCGCAGGTGGTCTACGGCTGCTACGCTGCCCTGGAGGCCCACAATGGCCGGCCGTTCCGCTATTGGCAGATTGCGGACCTGATTGACCGCTACCAGGCACAGACCTGAGCACCTTTCTCTTGAAAGGCTTGAGTCAGGGCGCTCAGGGTTGATTCTGAGCCTCCATGCCGCAATCGCCCCCCTCCTGTCAGGAGGGGGGCGATTGTCGTTGTGTGGATGTCTATTCCACGACGGAGTTTTGGACGCTCGTTGGCTGCTGCTCTGACCGATCCCAAAAGATATGGCGAAGCACCAGGATGATCAACCCGCCCACCACGCTGGCAAGGGCGATCCACTGCGCCGTCGCCAGCGTGCCCATGGTCCAGGCATCGGGCCGGAAGAATTCGACAAAAAAGCGCCCCAGGGAGTAAAGTATGATGTATCCCAGGAACACATCGCCATCGCGCAGTTTGTCCGGCAACCGCGCGTACACACTGTACAGAATGAGAAACACTACCAGGGACCACAACGATTCGTAGAGGAAGGTTGGATGAAAGCGAGTCGTATAGTCAGTGCCGGGGGGCAACGCCTGGTGGGGCAGATCTGGGTTGATCTTGAGGCCATACCAGCCGGATCCCGTGGGTGGCCCGTAGAGTTCCTGGTTAATGAAATTGCCCCAGCGGCCCACGAATTGGCCGAAGGCCAGTCCCGGCGCCGCCAGATCCAGCAAGACCAGAGGGTTGAGCTTGACCCACAGGGCGTAGGCCACCACACCGAGAGAGCCGCCCACGATGGCCCCATAGATGCCCAGGCCCTGGAATCCGCCGGTCTTCCAGACGGCAAAGGCATCGAGAAAGTGATGCCGATAGTAGGGCCAACCACAAGCGAACGTGGCATTGGGCGGACAGCCTGCCGGGGTTGAGAGTACGTGGTACAGCCTGGCACCCAGGATGCCCATCACCACGGCCACGATCAGCGCGCTCCAGACGTGGTCGGGATCAATGCCGCGTTTGCGGGCCAGGCGGCTGGAGAAATAGGCCCCCAGGCCCACTCCGGCCATGATCAAGACGCCATACCAACGGACTTCGAAGGGTCCCAGGTGGATGAGGATCGGTGGAATTGGATTCATTCATCTGCTCCGTTGTAAGGATTGTCTTGGATTATAGCACAATCTGTGCCATACACGAACTTGGCTCGTTCTCGTGTCCCGCTTCAATGGAAGCGTGTCGTGGGGATGCGCGACCTTCCAAGCCTCGGCTACCTTGGACCTTGACGCTGAGGCTGTTTGCGCAGTCTGTGCCAGCCATATCGATAGCCTCGCACACACTGTTCAGCGCATCTTGGATGCCTTGTAGTAGTCGTACGAGTTCATGTGAAGCCAGACGTGACCGGTCAGGGAAGTCCGTTTGGTTTCTCTGGCATCTATCCCCCCAGCTCGACCAATCGCGTACCTTGCTCCACCGTATCCCAGTCCCTTGCCACAACTGCCTTTTCGGCTTTCGCCGCGTGGCGGTGCTGTCCAGCACGATGCGGGCGGACTGAGCCAGCCCCGTCAGGCTGTGGGTCTTTTGTCGCATGCCACAAGTTGGGGTATAATCGGGATAAGGGAGGGGCGCTGCGCCCGGTCCTCTGGGACCGGCTGTGCTCTGCCGCAACGGCGGTCCAGCTTGTACACGTTGATCATGGGGGGAGCGTGCAAGAAGAACGATCCAACAAAATCGGCTATCTGCAGATGGTGGACATTTTCCAGGACCTGTCGGAGGCAGAAATCGAGGAGATTGATCGGGCGACCACGATGAGTGGTTGCCGGCGAGGCAAGATCCTCTACATGCCCGAAGATACCAGCGAAGTGCTTTTCCTGCTGAAGAAGGGCCGGATCCAGCTCTATCGCATCTCGCCCGATGGGAAAAAGCTGGTGATCGACACAGTGGGGCCGGGGGCGGTCTTTGGCGAAATGGCTTTCATCGGGCAAGGGATGTACAACACGTTTGCCGAAGCCACCGAAGACTGCGTCTTGTGCGTAATGGGCCGCACCGACGTTGAGCGTTTGTTGCTCACAAAGCCCAAGGTGGCGTTGCGCATCTTTGAAGTCCTTGGTCGTCGCCTGACGGAGGCTGAAGCGCGCCTGGAAGAGATCGCCTTCAAAGGCATACCAGCGCGGCTAGCTTCCCTTCTGCTGCACTTGGCCGCTGAAGAGGGTAGTGATACGATTGCGGGGTTCACCCACCAGGACTTGGGGGAGCAGATTGGCACCTATCGGGAGACGACTACTCAAACCCTCAACATGTTCAAGGCCGAAGGTCTGATTGACATTGGCCGCAAACGAATCACGATCTTGGATCGTGAGAGATTGGGGCGCGTTGCCGAAAGCTAGCCAGTGGGCAACCGGCCTGCCCCGGTGACGACTTGACCGCATGCCACAGACATCAGGCAGAATCCCCCGGCAGAGAGCCGGGGGATTGTTGCTACTGGTCGGCGCTGGCGGGCCAAGTTTCAGGCGTAGGCGGCCACCCCGACTGCGCCGGGTCCGGTGTGCGTGGCGATCACCGGCCCGAGTTTACGCGAACTCGTCAGGGTGACGACCTCGTGGCCCGCGTCCGCCAGTTCCTCGAACACCTCGTGGAACTCGCCCACCGATGGCTGCGAGGTGGTGGGCAGCTCGGGCGCTTTTTTCAGGCGCGCATAGAACTCCCTGTCGGAGAGTTCCACACCCTATTTGAAGGCCTCCTCCCCAAAACGAACGTAAAGGGGCACGACGCGGATGTCGTGCTGACGGATGGTGGTCTCGGGCAGGCAGGCGGTCGAATCAGTTACAATCTTGATCATGGCGATCCTGTCTCCCTTGGAGCTAGCCCGGCCTGTCTGGGGCGGCGGGCAGTTAGTCCAGCGCTTCCAGCGCTTCCTCCAGAAACTGAACCAGTGCCGAATGGGCCTCATCGCTCAGCCGGCCCAGGCTGACCTGATAGTGTCGGGCGAAGTCGAGCAGGCGCCGGGTAAGAGAAGGGCTGGCTTCGTCGTCAGCCGACAGGGTGGCACCCACACTGAGCCCGGCGAGGGTTTCCAAGCCAGCATCATCGCTGGTCCGAAAGGCGGCCAGAGCACGAAAAGGACCAAGATCGCCAGCTCGTGACGTGGCCCGCTGCATGTTAAGCAGCAAAACGCCGATCATCTGCGTACAAAAATCCAGGGGTGCTTTGGCCTCGGGCAGACGGGATAACAGGTCATTGAGGGCCTCCAGATAGTCCGTTTCCCGTGCCGCCGCTTGCCCACCAAGCGACCGCAGCTTTCTCAGGACGCGCTCACGCACCCTCTGCCATTGCTCGTCAAAGCGGTCAGCCTCGGCGCGGGGGGCCATCACGGTGGCCGCCTGGGGTGTCGGGGCGAAAACTACCATCGAGCGCCCTGGGCCCGAGTGTCCCGCGGCCAACGCGTAGCTTGACGAGGCGAAGCCTTTCTTCTCCAGCACTTTTAGCATGTCATAGGCTGAAAAGCGATTGACGCCCACCCGCAGGGCCACAGCGGAGTAGTGAACAGGTCCTTGGGCCTCCCGACAGAGTTCAAGGAGTTTGTCCAGAAAAGCGCGCTGGCGTGGTGTTAGCTTGGGCGTACGCCCCATGACCCTCTCCCCTGTTTCTCCCCAAGAAACCAAAATACCATGCCCGATTCTACACCGATCCGCAGAGTTTGTCAACTAGGCTACAGACAGGAA
>CBDUWJ010000198.1:0-5336 GCA_965370895.1 uncultured Anaerolineae bacterium
TACCGTTGGAGGCAAAAAAGCCCGATTGAGGCGCACATGTCCCTCTATCCTCGTCCCCAGGGTCGCCTGGCCAGGCTGGGCGAGGTACTGGTGGACATGTTCACCATGAAGGGCATCCTTCGTGTGAACAAGCCACTATGGGCTGGGGGATTCATGATGCACGTGGGCCTGCTCCTCTTGCTGGTGGGACACGTCCGGGTGGCGACCGACTACTACTTTCTCTGGAACTTGCTGCATTGGGGGGAGGCAGAGCAACACACCTTCTCCGCCGTGGCCGGCTTGAGCGCTGGAGTTCTCTTCCTGATCCCGCTCTTTTACCTGCTGCTCCGCCGTTGGAGCGGAGCGGTCAAGTGGCTCTCCACTCCGGAAGACTACTTCCTCCTTGTTCTGCTAATCTCCATCGCCGTCACCGGGACGCACATGCGGCTGGTGCTGGAGGTAGACCAGCATGCGATGCGCAGTTTCATGCAGGGGCTCTTTGGCTTCAATTGGCAGCCAGTCCCCGACAGCGCCGCCGCGTCGTTTGTCTACCACTTTGCTCTCGTGCAACTCTTGATGATCTACTTCCCTTTCAGTAAATTGGTCCACACTATCGGCGCCGTGTTTTCCAAGATGGTCACCCAGAGTTAAGGAGGGCAGGATGCTTACTCGATTCGTTGAAACTATCCGCAGGCGTATCAATCGTCCTCTGCAGTACTATGAGGATATCTGTGTGCGCTGCGGGGCTTGCATTGATGCCTGTCACTTTTACGTCGTCTCCAAGGATGCGGCTCACATCCCTGCCTATCGCATGACGCTTGTCAAGAACGCGATGCGGGGCGGCAAGAACGGCAACGGGAAACTGGGGGACTGGTACCACGAAGACCTGGGGAGTGAGGGCCCTGTCCTGAGCGAACTGGAGAAGGCCGTTTGGGAATGCACCGGCTGCCGCCGCTGCGCGGTGTTTTGCCCCTTTGATTTGGATACGGCGTTGCTGGTAAGCGCAGGGCGCTACTCAATGCTGCAACAGAACTCCGATCACGAGATCATCGCCGAAATCGGTAACGCCGAGGTCGCGAAAGGCGAGATCATTGACTTCGTCAGAGAGTTCTACATAGATCAGATGAAGGTACTGGAAAAGCAGTTGCAGGACGATTTCGCCCCCGGTCTCCAGATCCCAGTCGAAAAGGAGGGGGCGCGGATCCTTTACATTCCCTTGGTCGGAGAGCACGCCGTGATCCCGGCGGCCAAGATTTTCCACGCCGCCGGGGAAGAGTGGACGATCAGCATGTTCACGGCTACCAATCACTCCTATTTTGTCGGCGACATGGAGCAGGCCAAGCGGGCGGCGAACTGGATCGTGCAGGAGGCCCGCCGCCTGGGTGTCCAAGCCATCGTCTACCCCGAGTGCGGGCACGCCACCCGCACGGCGCTGCAATACTTTGAGAGCTGGTTTGGGGAGGAACTGGCCGGCATCGAGCGGATCAGCATCTTGCAGTTGGTACATTCCTACATGACCGAGGGCAAGATCCAGGTCGAGTCCGGGATGTTTGACACGCCCCTCACCTACCACGATCCCTGCAACCTGGGACGGAACGTGGGGCTTTTTGAGGAGCCACGCGCGCTGATCAACGCCGTCGCCACCGACTTCCGCGAACTCAAGCCTGGGCGCGAGCTGAACTGGTGTTGCGGCGGGGGCGGTGGTCTGATCGCTGACCCGGACATGTTCGACACACGGATGAAGGCTGGACGCCCCAAGGTCGAACAGGTGCGCCAGACCGGCGCCAAATGGTTGGTGACCGCCTGCGAGAACTGCAAGACCCAATTGGAAGACCTGAACGAGCATTACGAGATGGGCATGGAGATCAAGGGAGTCGTGGACCTCATCGCCGACGCCCTGGTTCTATGAGCCTGCTCTTGGGGTAAGGGCCTCAGGCAGCGACTGAAGGAGGAAGGACGTGAGCCACCAGGAAACAAGCCAGGAGAGCACTGGGCAGTACTGGGAACAAAGCCTGATCGATGACTACTGTGATTACCGCTGGCACAAGATACTCGACCCCCTGTGCGATACGTTCCAGCAGTGGAAGGCCGGCGAACTCGCATACGAGGACGTGGATCAGGCCATTGACACGGCCTATGGCGAAAAGTGCGGGATCAAGAATCTGTTCGCCCAGCGCATGGATCGTGCCTGGACCCTCATCCAGTGGTGGGACCGCGAATGGTTCGAGTCGTGGGTAGAGGAACACCGCCCGCCGGCGGATATCGAGATGGAGCCCTAACCAAAAGCCCCGGAATGTACTCCGGGGCTTTTGGCCAAGGCCTCCCAAAGCAAGTCAAAAACACCTTCTTGACCTGCCCTGGCGTATTTTCAGTTCTCAATCTAGCAGCGAAGGTGCAATGCTCCAGAAGCCAGCATTGATTCAGGGGCGCAAATGCTGCTCCAGCGATTCCCCCTGCACCGGGGCTTGAAAGACCAACAAGAATACTGCCGCTTCATGATCCCGGTTGCGCCAGCGATGGGGAAGCCGGGCCTCGAAAAGCAGCGCATCCCCAGCCGCCAGCCGGTAGCCCTGCTCAGCCACCACGTACTCGACCGCCCCCTGCAAGCAGTATACTAACTCGTGACCGGCGTGGACCATCACGTGCTTGCCACTGCCCGCGCCTGGCTTCAGGGTCACCACAAACGATTCCAGGGTCTGATCTGCCAGGCCCGCGCCCAGGCTCTCCAACAGCACGCTGGCGCTCCCGCTTCGCGATCGTTCGCCGGCGCGGGATAGGATCACCTCAGCGTTCTCGTTTTGGTCTTCGAAGAAAGAGGTAATCGGTACCCCCAAGGCCGTCGCCAATCGGTGCAGCGTGGACACACTGGGCGAAGTGATGCGCCGTTCGATGAGGCTGATGGTGTTCGGGGAAAGATCGCACAGTGCGGCTAGCGCGCGCAATGACAGGCCGCGCTGGTGGCGCAACGTGCGCACCTGAGTTCCGACGTCCGGCGGCTCCCGCTTGTTCATCCTGGCCCACCTCCTGGGTATGATTCGTAGCCAGTCTGAATTATACCACATTTCCTCCGCGGCCAACAACCAGCGGCCATAGCCGGTCCAGATTACGGCAGTTTCAACGCCCACACCCCCACCTTGGAAACTGGACATGCCACCAGTTCGTACACTATTCTGTTATAGCAAGGCATATTGTGTTACAAACAGGCCCTGGTAACTTGACAGGCGTACAGTATTGTGGTACACTCGCGCGATGAACGAATTGGACTCTCTGCTAACGACGCGCCAATTGCAGGACCTGCTTCAGGTGGATCGCATCACCATCTACCGGATGCTGAACGACGGCCGCCTCCAGGGCTTCAAAGTGGGCGGGCAGTGGCGCTTTTCGCGCCAGGCCATCGAGAACTGGCTCCAGGAACAGCGGGCCAGTCTGGGAGTAGTCGAGCCGCCTCAAGCCGCCGCCGCTTTGCGCCCCTCTCCCGACACCCTGCCCCTGACCTGCATCCAGGCCATCCAGGGCATCTTTGCCGAGGCGCTGGGCCTGGGTACTGTCACCACCGCTGTGGACGGTACCCCGCTGACGACCCTGAGCAATTCCTGCGATTTCTGCAACTTGGTCTACAATACTGATGCGGGGCGGCAGCGCTGTGTCAACTCGTGGCGGGTGGCAATGGAGCGGCCAGGACCGGTACTGCCTGTTCCGGCGGGAGCCGGGGGGGGGCGGCCCGAAGGAGCTGCACCGCGGGTCGCCATTTGCCATGCCGGGTTGCACTACGTCTGGGGGCGGATTGAGGTCCAGGGTGAATTCGTCGCAGCGACCTATGCCGGTCAGTTTCTGGGCAGGCCACCCCAGGATGGCGGCTGGACGGAGCGCATCGCCGAACTGTCGGCTGCCACTGGGGTTGATTCCCAGGAGCTGCGCGAGGCCCTGGACTGCGTGCCGGTGCTGGACGAGAACCACCTCGAAAAAGTCCCCCACCTATTGCAGCGGGTGACAGCTACCTTCTCCGAAATCGGTGAAGAGCGGCTGAATCTGCTGGGTCGTTTGCAGCGTATTGCCGAGATTACGGGATTGGGGAGCTAGGGAATTGGGGAGTTCAGTCCCAGACGCCCAGATCTCCGAAATCCCAAATTCCTGACTGCCCATCTTTCAAAAAAGAGGAGAGAGAAAACAATGAGGGTACTTCCGGCTCCAATGCAAGAGCAACTGCGCCACATGTTTGGCCCGCGTGTCAACTTTGACGAGATGGAGCGGCGCATCTACAGTCACGACGTGGGCGTGTTGCCCAAGCTCATCAAGCCTGTCATCGGCAACACCACGGCGGCGGCCGTGGTCCAGCCCAAGAGCGAGCGGGAGCTGATTGAGTTGGTCAAGTGGGCCAATGAGAACAAAGTGCCGTTGGTGCCCCGGGCCAAGGCCACCTCAGGCTATGGCGGCGTCATGCCGGTCAAGGGCGGCCTGTCCGTGGACCTGCACCGCCTGCGCAAGATCCTGGAGATCGACCCCGAGAGCATGACCGTCCGTGTGCAGCCTTCGGTGGTGTGGGGCGACCTGGAAAAGGAGCTGGAGAGAGAGGGCCTCTTCCTGCGCACCTATCCCTCCAGCGCCCCATCTTCGACGGTGGGGGGTTGGCTGGCCCAGGGCGGCGTGGGCTTTGGCTGCTACGAGTATGGCGAGTTCCACAAGAACGTCGTTTCGGCGCGGGTGGTGCTACCCACCGGTGAGGTGCGCACCTTTGAAGACGACGATCTGGACGTCATCAGCGACGCCGAGGGAACCACCGGCTTTATCACCGAGGTGACCCTGCGCGTGCGGCAGATCATGGTCTGCCAGGTGTGGGCCGTACGTTTTGGCTCGGCGCATGACATCGCGGCGGCCATTCAAGAGCTGATGGAGGCCGAAGCGCCCCTCTGGTCGGTCAGTTTCATCAATCCTACCATGGCCCGCCTCAAGAATGAAATCCCGCCCCGGCTGGAGCATGGCCACCCGGTGGATGAACACCGCCCCACCATCCCGGAGGGCTACGTGGCCCTCTTTGTCGCCTCGACCGAGCGGTGGCAGGCAGCCGAGGCGCTGATTGGGCAGATCGTGGAGGCTCATGAGGGCGAATTGCTGGATCGGGAGATCTCCAACCACGAGTGGGAGGAACGCTTCAACCTGATGCATGTTAAACGGCTGGGCCCCAGCCTGCTGCCTTCGGAGGTGGTGGTGCCCATCGAAAACCTGGGCAAGGCCCTGGATGAGATCGAAAAGGCCGTCAAGCTTCCGCTGGTGATGGAAGGCATGGTCAACGGTAACGGCGAGGTGACGCTTCTGGGTTTTATCCCCCACGACGAACGGACCCTGGGTTATAGCATCGC
>CBDUWJ010000199.1:0-5334 GCA_965370895.1 uncultured Anaerolineae bacterium
CTGGGGAAAAGCGAACTGCTCGAAGAGCACCTTGCCCAGTCTGCTGCGCCAACGCCGGGATTTCAGGGGCGAGAATTCGAGCTGGAGCCCGGGGAGCCTGAACTCGGGCACGCCCGGTGGTAGTACGAGCAGAAAGCGATGCTCCGGCGCGACGGCAGGCATGGCTCGCAGCAGACCCTGGAGGTACTGCCCGCTGCCGGTGCCGGGCTGATCCAGAAACCAGGCGTTAACGGCGATTCTCAAGGGACAATTCTCAAGACTGAAGGCACAATCCGGGTGTTGGCCACTGTTTATTGTTCATTGTGAATTGAGCCTTTGTCTTCGTATCCATGGGGATGGGCGCGGTGCCAGTCCCAGGCGCTTTGCACGATGTCGCGCAGGTTGGGGTGGCGAGGTAACCAGCCCAGTTCCTGGCGGATCTTGTCTGAACCAGCGACGAGCGCCGGCAGGTCACCGGGGCGGCGCGGGCCATCCACGGCGGGGATGGGATGGCCGGTTACCTGTCGCGCCGTCTCGATCACCTCGCGGACGGTGTAGCCCTGGCCATTGCCCAAATTGTAGATCCGGCTACCATCGTCCAGGGCGCGCAGGGCCAGAATGTGGGCCTGGGCCAGGTCCAGCACGTGGATGTAATCGCGCAGGCAGGTGCCGTCGCGGGTGGGATAGTCGCTGCCATAGACCTCGATGTGGTTCCGCTGGCCCAGCGCCACCTGGAGCACGAGGGGGATGAGGTGGGTCTCCGGGTCGTGGTCCTCGCCGCGTTCGGCCGTGGCACCGGCGGCGTTAAAGTAGCGCAGAGCGGCGAAGCGCAGGCCATGGATCTGGTCCAGCCAATAGAGCACCCGCTCGAGGATGAACTTGGACTCACCGTAGGGGCTGCCCGGCACGATCCGCTCCGTCTCGTCAATGGGGATCCGCGCTGGCTGGCCAAAGAGGGCGGCTGTAGACGACAGGATAAAACGGTGGACGCCGTGGTCGACCATGGCTTGCAGCAGGTTCAGGCCGTTAACCACGTTTTCGCCCAGGTACATGAAGGGCCGCTCCATCGATTCGCCGACCCGTATGTGGGAGGCAAAATGCATGACCGCATCAAAGTGGCGACTGGCCAGGAGATCGTCGAGGGCTCTTCGATCAGCCAGGTCGCCCAGGACGAACCGGGCCTGGGGGTGCACGGCTGGCCGATGGCCTTGTGACAGACTGTCAAAGACGGTGACCTGCTCACCCTGGCGGATCAGTTCCTCGACCACAATGCTGCCGATGTAGCCCGCGCCGCCGGTTACGAGAATGGGCATGTTGTCTCCTTTGAGTCCAGGATTCGTTACTCGAGACTCGGGATTCGGGTCCCCAAATGCTACTGTAGCAAGACGAAGCCGAGGTTTTCCAGCAGGCGGAAGTAGGCCAGCAGTAGCTCGACGTCGCGGGTGCCGGTTTCGTGCTCGACGAGGCCGGCAATGTCCAACACCGAACGCGCACCATCGGCCCAGTAGAGGGCCAGGGCGGTCAGGGTGTGGTGCGGTGCACCCTCGCGGGCCTTGAGCAACTGGCGCCACGCCTCGCGGTCCTCATCGCCCAGGCGGTCCAGGTGCTGCTGCAGAGGGATCGGCCCCCGGACCTGCCGGGCCGGGACCAAGCTCGCCGCCTCCTCTTCCTCGCCGGACCGATCGCGTGGTTGAATGAGAGGCAGAGCTTCGAGACCCAGGGTGGCAGCCTGCAAGTCTGTGCCGGCCCTGGCCCAAGCCAACTCACGCCTGACCACCTGCTCCGCCTCGTCCTGCAGATCTACCACCAGGCAGTCGACAGGCGCCAGCCGATCCAGGGTGCGCAACGCTGCCTTCTCTCGATCCAGCACATAGGCCAAGCGACGATCCACGTCAATGATGACCCTGGCCAGGGCTTGCCCGTCATCGTACTTTTGGGCTTTGGCCACGGCTGCCTGCGCTATGTCGACCACACGGACCTTGAAGCGGGCCAGCATCTCGTAGCCCAGCCAGATTGCCTCGTGCCCCCCGGCCGTAGCCAGCCAGTAGGCGTAGGCCGCGGCCAATGTCCCGGCGCGGGCCAGGCTATTTGGGTCGGTGCGGTCGGGAGTATCGGCCGAGGTGTGGTAGAAGCGGTCGGGCCACTGGATGAGCATGGGGGTGGGCACGCCCACCGATGGGTCGGAGAAGATGAAATGGTCGCTGCCGCCGGAGAAGGGCACCTCCGCCTGGCGGTAGAGCGGATAACTCCCCAGCCCAGTGTGACTGCGGGACACGTCGGCCATGGCGTTCAAGGCCGGCAGTTCGTCGCGCAGGCGGGCCAGCAGGTCGGGAGCAAAGGAGGCGGCCGCGTCCGGCGGTCGCTCGATGAGCCAGGAGCTGCCAGTCTGCGCCTGATCTTCGCCGACCATGTCCAGGTTGAGGCCGGCTACCATCCGGTCCAGGTCCCCCTCGCGGCCGGCCAGGTAGGCGAACGAACCGGTCATTTCAGGCACCCAGAGGAATCGGATGGTGCGCCGGGGGCGAGGAAGCTCGCCACGAGCGATGAGCACCTGCAGGGCGCGGGCCGCCTCCAGGGCTGCGGCGGATCCCGAAGCATTGTCGTTGGCCGACGGCTGAGGGTGGCAAAGATGGGCTACGACTGGTATCTCTTCTTCCGTCTGGCCGGGAATAACCGCCGATACGACCTCCATGGCGCCATCGTACAGCCGGCCGTCCACGTGCGCCCGAATGCGGACCGGCTCGCCGGCGGTTTTCAGCAGGCGGCGAAGCTCATGGCCCTGGCGGGGAGTCAGCACAAAGCCAAAGCACCTCGTATCGGCGGGCTGCCACCAGAAAGAAGTATACTGGCGGACGTTGGCGAGATCGCCTTCGGGACGGACAGGGGGCACAGGCCGCATGCCGTCAAAGAGGATGCCGATGGCACCGCGTTGCTGGACGGCCAGTTCCCACACACGGCGCAGTTCGCCCCGGCTGAGTACCACCTTGCCGGCTACATCCAGGCCCTCGTAGTCTGCCTCTTCGACACCGTCCTCGAGCAGCACCACCTCAGCCTCTCCCTCGAACGGGGCGCTGCGCTGGATGAGTGAAATGGGGCAGGCACGGTAATCGGCCAGTACATCCGCCTTTTCCTGGGGGTCGATCAGGCGCAACGTGGCGGCGGTGCATGCCCATTCCTGGAAGCTGGACCAGGCCCAGAAACTGGCACGTTCGTCAGCGGGATAGGAGAGTATCTCGGCCTCCAGTCCCGCTTGGACGAGGCGCTGGTGGATCAGGTGCGCTGCCTGGCGATAGCCTGGACTGGCCTGGATGCGATGAAAGCGGCTCAGGTCGGCGACGGTCTGCCAGGCCGCTTCGCCGGAGTAGACCCCCCAAATCTGTTCCAGTAGTTGGTGAAGGTCTTTCATGGTTCATCCTCTCTTGGTGTACTGCCCGTCCCTCTGTCAGTCCAAAAGGCGGTCGAGTCCCAGTTCGTGGAGGCACTCGCCGGTCGGTGCGCCGGTCTCTGGGTCCCACTCCATCAACTCGTAGAAGCGGCGCTTGGCCCAGGCAAAATCCTCGTCGGTGATCTCGATTCCCTCCAGCGGTCCGCTGGCAAAGGGCTGCATCACGCGCCGGGGGAGTCTGTCGTCATTCGCGGTGAACCCCTCGCGCAGGTTGAACAAGCGGGCTAGCGTCTGGGCGCGAGCGCCCACGGCCAGAATGTCATGGATGCCGTACTCCAGCCCACTCACCCCGGAAAGGGCTTTGGCCAGGTGATCATAGTCGTAGCAGTAGAAGTGGCAGCACAGGGCGCAGTCCTGAAAATGCATCCAGTTCAGCTCGCGATAGAAGATCTGCATCTTGTCTTCGTTCAGCACCTCCTTGGGCACGGGGTCCACCGGCTCCTCCATTGCCGCGTTCACCCGCCGGAGCGACCTGCCGTCGGTGGCAAATGCGGTATCGTGCATGTTCATCATGTGGTCTGCGCCGACGGGGGCGACGGCGTAGCCAACACCCATGGCGGGTTTGAGGCGCGGCTCGTGCATGGGGAGCGCCTGACCTTTCACGGTGATGTTGAAAGGCTCCGAAGCCGGCCCAAAGCGGGCGCTCATTCGGGCCACACCCTCGGCCATCACGTCCCCAAAACCCTCCCGGCGGGCGATCATCTCCACCGAGCGAACCACCAGGTCGCCGTCGCCCCAGCAGTATTCCAGGCCACCGGTGCTGGCGGCGGTCAGGATGCCGTGTTCAAAGCACTCCATCACAAAGGCAATGGCCATCCCGGCCGAGATTGCGTCCAGGCCGTAGGCGTTGGCCAGTTCGTTGGCCTTCAGAACGGCGAGGTTGTCCTCGACGTCACAGCAGGAGCCAAAGGCGGCCATGGCTTCATACTCGGCCCCACCATAGACCGGGTCAAGCCGGCGGTAGGGGTCTGCGTCGTCGTTCTCGAACACCTGCTTGCAACTGACGGGACAACCCTGGCAGGTGTCGCGCTCTTTGAGGAACATCTCATAGTTGCGCTCGCCGCCCAACAGCTCGGGATGCTCAAAGACCGGCTGTCCGAAGTTGCGCGTCGGCAGTCCACCCTGGTAAGATAGGCCTACCACGCCGTCCTGCGTACCGCGTCCGATGCCAGCTGTGGCCCAAGCCATCAGATCCTTGTAGTTCTCGCCCAGCCACTTGGCCACCGCGGTCACCCGCGCGCGGTCGGCTACGGGCACCTTGCCCGTACCCCGTACGGCCACCGCCTTCAGGTTCTTGGATCCCATCAGCGCGCCCATGCCATTGCGCCCGGCTGCCCGGTTGATGTCGTGCATGACGCCTGCGTAGCGCACCAGATTCTCACCGGCCGGGCCGATTTGGGCGACGCGGATACGTTCGTCTCCCAATTCGTCACGTATGGCGGTCTGGGCCGGGGCGGTCGTCAAGCCCCACAGGTGATCGGCCGGTCGGATTTCTGCTTTGCCGTCCTTGATCCAGAGGTAGACGGGCGTCTCAGCCCGTCCCCGAATCACCAGCGCATCAAAACCAGAACGTTTGAACTCGTGCCCCCACCAGCCCCCGACCTCGGAACTACCCAGGGCGCCCGTCAGGGGTGACTTGCCGCCTATCCCGTGCCGTCCTGCGCCCGGAAAACCGGTGCCCTGCAGGATGCCGGGTGCAAAGATGAGCAAGTTGTCCGGGCTGAGCGGGTCGGTCTGCGGCGCTAGATCGCGCAACAACAAGTAGGCGACCACCGCACGGCCGCCAACCAGCAGACGATAGAAGTCGTCGGCCGGCTGCTCGATGCGGATGTCGCCGGATGATAGGTCTATGTGCAGGATTTTGCCATGTGTACCACCGATCATGTGAGCCTACCTTTCTTAAGACCTTT
>CBDUWJ010000200.1:0-5320 GCA_965370895.1 uncultured Anaerolineae bacterium
GGGCACAGGTGACACTGTGGCTGCTGGCCGCGCTGGTCGGGGCCGCGGGCACGCGACGAGCACTGGACCAGAGAGGGCGCGCCCCGGGGGCGGGGGCCGGCGCCGATGCCAAGGCCCAGGCCCCCGCCCCGGAGGGCCGGGCAACCACCCCGACGGGCCGGGCAACCACCCAGGGCCAGAGTGGGGCCAATGACGCAGCGGAAGCGGGATCCCAGGGAACCGGCTCGGGCGCGGATACTGAGCTGGACTCGGACATGGTGACATTCTACACGGCTGGCGGCGTGCGGATCATTGCCGAGGGCAGCTCCCTGGAACTGGAAGAGGGAGAGGGAGGGATCAAGCCAGCGCCGGCGGGCAAACCAACAGCAGCCACAGTTGAGATCCTGCCTCTACCGCCTGGGGAGAACCGTGCCCCGGCGGGCGCCAAATCAGCCATGGCCAGCGAGCTGCCCGGGGCACTGGCGGCAACTGCTGCCGTGAGCGCTGGGGCGCGCAAGAAGAGAAAAGGCCGGAAGCGTGAAGCGGAAGCGGCCGCGCCGAGTGAGTCGCCCGCATCGCTGCCTTCCCCGGTGATCACGACGCCATTTAACCTGCCAGCCGACCTGGCCGACTTTACGGGCCGCGCCGACGAGAGCGCCGCCGTGCACCGCCGCCTGAGCCAGACCGGTCAGTCCAGTTCAGTGCGCCGTCGACGCGCCCCCAGTGAACGGCTCCGGGACGGAGGGCGCAGCGACGCGGACCGGCGGTTGGGTGCGGATGGGCCGAGCCGGACGGTGGCCATCAGCGGCATCGCCGGGATGGGCGGCATCGGCAAGACAGCGCTGGCGCTACACGTGGCCCACGAGCTGGTCGCCCAGGACCGCTTTCCCGACGCCCAGCTCTACATCGATCTGAAGGGCACGGAACCGAAACCCCTGGAACCTGCCGCGGCCCTCAAGGCGCTGCTGAGTGCGCTGGTGGGTCCCGACCCCGGGCGTCCTGAGGATAGGGGAACACTGGCCCGGATGTGGCGCGCGGCGCTGCAGGGCAAACGGGCACTGCTGGTCCTGGACAACGCGGCTGACGCGGCTCAGGTGACGCCCCTGCTGCCTGGCTGGCCTTCCTGCGCCGTACTCGTCACTTCCCGGCGGCGCTTCAAGCTCCCCGGCGCGGGCTTGTTGGACCTCAACCGGCTAAAGCCAGAGGACGCACGGGCGCTGCTGCAGCGCTTGGTGCCCCGGCTGGAGGACGGCGAGGCCGACGAGATCGCAGAGCTATGCGGCGGGCTGCCGCTGGCGTTGCGCATTGCCGGGAACCACCTGGCCCTGAATGACGACGTCCCAGCGGGTGAATTCGCAGCCCGCCTGGCCGATCAGCGAGATCTGCTGGTCCACCTGCGCGATCCCGAGAACCCCGATCTGGACGTACTGGCAACCCTATCGCTGAGCGTGGCCCAATTGCAGGCCGGGACGCTGTGGGCCTGGACGATGCTGTCGCTCTTCCCGGCGCCCTTTGATCCGCTGGCCGCCGCTGCGCTGTGGGGCGACGGCGTGGCCCAGAAAGCCTGGGACCGGCTGGACGAGCATACGACGCTAGAATGGCTAGAGACCCTGCACAATCGCAGTCTGGTGGCCTATGATAATCAGACGGGTCGCTACCGGCTGCACGACCTGCTAAACCTGGCGGCGAGCGAGGCCCTGGAGAGCGAGGCAGAGGCTGAAGGGGCGCGGCCGCGGTTGCTGTACCACTACCTGACGGTGGTGCACGAGGTGGACAAGCGCCAGCGCTACCTGGAACTGGACCCCGAGTGGCCCCATCTGCAAGCCGCGCTGGACTATGCGGGGCAGGATTTGGACCTGTTCTCCGAACTGGTCCTGGCCCTGAACAACTATTGGAGCGCGCGGGGAATGGCCGGCGAGCGGGTGGAATGGAACCAGCGCGCGGCCAAGGCCAGCGCCCAGGCCCAGCGTCGCCACCTGGAGGGCATTCACCTGGGCCACATGGGCCAGGCCTACGCCGACCAGGGCGATGTCCAACGGGCCATCGAGTACTATGCGCAGGCGCTGACCCTGGCCCGGGGAAACGGGGACCGGCTGGTGGAGGCGAACCTGCTGGGCAACCTGGGCCAGGCCTACGCCAGCCTGGGAGAGACCCAGCAGGGAATCCGCTACCAGGAGCAGGCGCTGGAGATGGCCCGGGCGGTGGGCGACCGGCGCGGGGAAGGCACGCACCTGGGCAACCTGGGCAGCGCCTACGCTGGCCTGGGGGAGCCCCAGCGGGCCGTTAAGTGCCACATCGAAGCGCTATCCATCGCCCAGGAGACGGGCGACCGGCGCATGGAGGGTATTCTGCTGGGCAACCTGGGCCAGGCCTACGCCGACCTGGGCGAAGTCCGGCAGGCGATCGAGTGCCAGAAGCAGGCGATGGCCATCCACCGGGGGGTCGGCGACCTGCGCGGGGAGGCGGCCGCCCTGGACAGCCTGGGCCGGGCCTATTCGGACCTGGGGCAGCCCCGGCGGGCGATTGACTACTACGAACAAGCACTGGAGATCGCCCAGGACATTGGCGACCGGCGCGGCGAAGGGGCGGACCTGGGCAACCTGGGCCAGGCGCACGCCGACATGGGCGATCCCAAGCGGGCCATCAGCTACTATGATCAAGCCCTGGAGATCGCGGACCAGACGGGCGACCGGCGCAACGAAGGCATCTGTTTGGGCCGCATGGGCCGGGCGTACATGGAACTGGGCGACATCGAGCAGGCCATGAGCTGCTTTGAGCGGGCCCTGCACATCGCCCAGGAGACCGGCGACCGCCGCAACGAAGCTGCCTGGTTGGGCAACCTGGGCCAGGCCCACGCCGGGTTGGGCAAGATGCTACCGGCTGCGAACTACCACCAGCGAGCGCTGACCATCTCCCAGGAGATCGGTGACCGGCGCAGCGAGGGGAACCACCTGGCCAGTCTGGGCATGCTGGCCCGGATGGACGGCGATGCGGACCGCGCCCACGAGGTGTGGCTCAGCGCGCTGCGGACCCTGGAATCCCTCAAGGATCCCAACGCCGGCCAGGTGTGGCAATGGCTGGCCGAACTTGAGGGACAGACGAGTTAGAAGCTCCACTCTTTGATCGGGGGGGGGACAGGTGCAACGCGCCAGGTGGCGCGTTGCACCTGCGCATTTTTGCCCCCCGGGGGATTAGGAGCCATCTCTGCTCCTCTTGCGACACTGAACCATCCAGGACCAGTCTGTGACGACTTTGAATCCAACATACATTGGTAGAACCCTTCTCGCCATCCTGCTGGCGGCCATCGTGTCCCTCGTTGGGACCACAGGCACGGCCGCCCCGCCGCGTAGCGCCGGGCTGCCGCGCAGCGCCGGGCAGCCGGTGCTCCACAGCGCCGCCGGCACCCTCACCGATCTGTTCATCGAGGCCCAGGATCGGGGCCAACTCAGCCAGGAGAATGGCGATCCCCGTGTCACACGCGCCCGGCTGGCCACCGTCGATCCCGGCCAACTGGGCGACGCGGGTACCGACCTTGGTGAAACAGCACCCCCTGCCAGCCTGCAACTGAACCTGTTCGACGACGCGGTTTTCACCGCCCGGTTGGACCGCGTGACTCCGAACCCCTCGGGGGGCGGCTACGTCTGGACCGGCATGGTAGAGGGGGCGGCCCACAGCACCGTCAATCTGGTGGTCAAGGACGGGCTACTGGCCGGCGACATCTGGCTGCCGCAGGGCGGCGTATACCAGATCCGTCCGGCGACAGGGAAGCTGCACGTCATCCGCCAGATCAACACATCCGTCGTGCCTGATGAGGGGGATGACGCGCTCACCCCTCCAGCAGAGCTCATCACGCAGGGTCTGCGGCGAGAGTCGCCCGCAGGGGCCCAGGCCACGACCGAAGACGGCTCGATCATTGACATCATGGTGGTCTACACGCCAGGAGCCCGTCAGGCGGCCGGGGGCACCGCCGGCGTCGAGCTGGAGATCGACGCCAACATCGCCATATCCAACGTCTCCTTTGCCAACAGCGGGATGTCCCCGCGCCTGCGGCTGGTGCACACCGCTGAGGTCGATTATGTCGAGGCAGACTCTCCGGTGACAGACCTGTATCGCATCTCGTTAAAAGACGATGGTTTTATGGACCACGTGCACGCGCTTCGTGACACCGTTCACGCCGACCTGGTGGTCCTGCTAGTTAACAGCCGCGACGGTAATCCCCGGGGCGTCGCCTGGTTGCTCCCCAGCTTGGATGCCTCCTGGGCAGACGCCACGGGCTTTAGCGTGTCGGCCGTCGAGTATAGCGTGCCCTTTCTCGTCGTGCCCCACGAGATCGGGCACAACATGGGGGCCGATCACGACTGGTACGCGGATGACGATCCCTTCGATCAAGTGCACACCTACGGCCACGGCCAGGTGGGCCTGGAGGGCGGGTGGGCCACCATCATGGCCTACCGCGGCCTCTGCGCCAGGCACGGGGTCCCCTGCGACCGCCTCCCGTACTGGTCCAGCCCCGACCTAACGCGTGAAGGAATGCCGATGGGTGTGGCGCCAGGAACGGATCTGTCCTGTACCAGAGACAACCCCAACAATCCCCCCTGCGACGCGGACAACCGCCTGACGCTGAGCCAGGCCGCGTCGACCATTGCCAATTACAGACGGGCACCATCGGAGGAGGCCACCTCCGAACCCTCTTTGCGCGTGCGCCTGACCTCGGAGCCCAACCGCGTCGAGACGACGACGAGGCAGATCGCCTATACGCTGGAATTGCAGAACGTGGGGGAAGCGCCGGCGAGCGGCATCCGTATCTCCAACACCATTCCGGTCGAGACGATCTATGTGAGCGCCTCTGCCGGCCGCGCGGCCTCGTTTTCAGGGGGGCAGATCGTTTGGTCGGGATTGGACTGCGATGAGGGCGATTCGGTCACGCTGACGTTCAACCTGGAAGCTGCCGGCTCGCTGCACCAGGGCGACCTGCTGATCAACACCGTGGCGGTCACAGCCAATGAGGGGGACGACCCGCCGCCGGCCGAGTTCATGACGATCGTGAGCCCGCGGGTGGTGTTTTTGCCGATGGTGCGCAAGTAGACCTGACAGGTTCTGCGACGCCAAGATGGCGCGCCATCTTGGCGCCCTGTCAGGTCCAGACTGCGCCAGATCGAGCTTCAGATGATGAGGATTCTCAAAAGCTGTCGGGTCTTGACGCCAGGAAGAGAATCACTGGAGATCTCGCGGTAGCGTATCTCTTTCGGTGCGAATGCCGCATCAGGCTCCTCCGTCGTCGCCATCCCCCCCGCTTCCAAAGGAAGCGCCTCCTCCGCAGAGGGCACACACCGGGACAGTG
>CBDUWJ010000201.1:0-5288 GCA_965370895.1 uncultured Anaerolineae bacterium
TGTCTACAAACGGATCCCAAGGCCAAGCCCCACAAGGGCTTGAGTGCCTTCATCGTGGAGCGGGGGCCGGGCCTGGATGTGGAGCACGTCTACGGCCTGATGGGCACGCGCGGCGGTGGCACAGGCCGAATCTACTTCAGGGGTGCGCAGGTGCCGGCAGGGAACCTTATCGGCCCCGAAAACGGCGCGGCGGCGATGTTCTACCAGATGATGATCCCGGAGCGGACGACCAGCGCCGCGTGTGCGTTGGGCATGGCTCGCGCTGCACTGGAGGTTGGAGCCCGCTACGCCGACCGGCGCAAGGCCTCTGGACAGAAGATCCGTCGCTTCCAGGGGGTGAGCTTCAAAGTGGCGGACAGCATCACCCAGCTCGACGCGGCGCGGATGCTGGTCTATGGCGCGGCACGGGGCGTCGACGCTGGCGACGACCCGGCCCGCTGCCGGCGGCTGGTCTCGGAGGCCAAAAGATTCGCCACCGATACCGCCTGGCAAGTGGTCAACGACGCCATGCAGATCCTGGGCGGCATCGGCTACACCAACGTCTACCCCATCGAGCGGCTGCTTCGCGATGTCCGGCTGATCATGATCTGGACCGGGACGAACGAGGTCATGAACCTGATCATCCAGCACGAGTATTATCGGGAGTTGCTGGCCCGCGAGGCGAACACGCGCGACCTGGAGGCCGATGCACCGGAAGCCGAGCAAACCGGAGAGAAGGTTTACGAGTAACGAGAGGCTGTCGGCTCTCGACTGACGGCTGGAACTTACACCGCGCGCGCCCGTTGCTCCTTCTCGCTCATCTTGCGCAGCACCCACTGGTTGATCTCGGCGGCTACCGAAGGCACCAGGATGAGAGGCAGCATGACCAGCCAGTCCTGCGCGGTCAGGAACGTGGTGCCAAAGATGGGTTCCAGGAACGGCGCGTAGATGATAGCCAGAAGGATGACCAGCGAGGTCAGCACTGCCCGTTGCATCCACTTGTTGGAAAGGATACCGATAGCAAACAGCGAGTAGCGCTCCGAGCGGGAGGTGTAGGCCCGCAGCAGCTCGGAGATGGACAGGGTAGCGAAAGCCATCGTCCGGCCGTGAGCTTCGCCCTGCGCCAGACCGATTCGAAACGCAATCAGCACGACCACGGAGATGGCCACCGTCTGCACGGCGATGCCGATGACCATGTCGCGGTTGATGATCGGCTCCTTCACGCGCCGGGGCTTCTGGTCCATGATATCAGGGTCGCCCTTCTCCACGCCCAGGGCCAGGGCTGGGGCGCCGTCGGTGATGAGGTTCAGGACCAGCAATTGGATGGGCACCAGGGGCAGGGGCCAGCCCAAGAGCATTGCCACCAAGAGGATAGTGATCTCGGCCATATTGCAGGAGAGCAGGTAGTAAACAAACTTGCGGATGTTGGCATAGATGACACGCCCCTGCTCGATGGCTGAGACAATGCTGGCATAGTTGTCGTCGGTCAGCACCATGTCGGCCGTCTCTTTGGAGACGTCGGTGCCGGTAATACCCATGGCCACGCCGATGTTGGATCGTTTCAGCGCTGGAGCATCGTTCACACCGTCGCCGGTCATGGCCACCACGTGTCCCTTGGCCTTGAAGGCTTCTACGATCTTGACCTTGTGCTGGGGGGATACGCGGGCGTACACGGCCACGTCCTCGACGATAGCCTCAAGCTCAACGTCGTCCATCTGATCCAACTGAGCGCCGGTGAGCGCCCGATCGCCCTCGCGCAGCAGACCAATCTCTTGGCCGATAGCCACCGCGGTGTTGAGATAATCACCCGTGATCATCACCGTCTCGATCCCTGCGTGGCGGGCCATCTGGATAGCGGGGGCGACTTCGGGGCGGGCAGGGTCGATCATACCCAGCAGGCCGATGAAGGTCAAGTCACGCTCACAGTCTTCAGGCTGCGGATCTTCAGGAACCTCCCCCAGTGGGCGAAAGGCTACACCCAGAACGCGCAGTGCGTTGGCGGCCAGTGCCTCGTTCTCCTCCAGGATATTGCCGCGACGCTCGTCAGTCAAGGACCGCATCACGCCGTCCTCCAGGACGGCGTTGCACAGGCCCAAGACGATGTCTGGTGCGCCCTTGATGTAGGCCACGTAATGGCCGTAGCGCGGGTCGGGGTGGAAGGTGGTCATTCGCTTCCGATCCGAGTCGAAAGGGATCTCGGCCAGGCGCGGGTATTCCTGCCCCAGCTCGTCCTTCCAGTAACCCGCCTTGGCAGCGGCCACCACGAAAGCACCCTCGGTGGGATCGCCCGCGATACGCCAGGAGATGGATCCGTTCCGACCATTCCCCTGGTCGGCATCTTCGATCTCCTCCAGACGGGCATCGTTGCACAGCAACCCGGCCCGCAGCAACAGCCTCATACCCGGATAGCCCTTCAGACCGACGGTCTGCCCGCTGTCACGGAACTCGCCCTCTGGACTGTAGCCCTTGCCGGAAATGCTCAACAGGCTACGGTCCACGTACATCTGCACGGCCGTCATCGCGTTCTGGGTCAAGGTGCCGGTCTTGTCGGAGCAGATGGCGGTGGCCGAACCCAATGTCTCGACAGCGGGAAGCCTGCGTATCAGGGCGTGGCGCCTGACCATCTCTTGCATGCCCAGCGCCAGGGAAATGGTGACCACGGCCGGCAGGCCCTCCGGCACGGCGGCGATGGCCAGGCTGACGGCCACCATGAACATCTCGAACAGCTTGGGCACCGTTTCCTCGAGCCCGAGATAGGCGCCGAGCCCTTCGGAAAAGAGGACGTCAAGTTGCGTACCACGCACAATGCCGATGACGCCCACCAGGGCACAGATGACCAAGGTGATCATGCCCAGCGTCCGCCCCAACTGGTCCAGCTTGACCTGGAGCGGGGTGGGCTCTTCCTCATATGACTGGATCATCTCGGCGATCTTGCCGATTTCGGTCTGCATGCCTGTGGCCACGACCAGCCCCTGGCCGCGCCCGTAGGTGATCACGGTGCTCATGAAGGCCATGTTGTCGCGGTCGCCCACGGTGGCCTCGGCGGGCAGTATGTCCTCGGCATCCTTGCCTGCGGGCACCGATTCGCCGGTGAGCGAAGCCTCGTCGATGCGCAGGTTCGCGCTCTCGATAAGGCGTACGTCGGCTGGAACATAGTTGCCCGTTTCGACGACCACCACATCGCCGGGCACCAGGTCGCGGGCCGGCACAGTGATCAGATGGCGGTCGCGAAAGACCTCGGCATTGGGGGCTGCCATCTTTTTCAGGGCGGCCAGTGCCTCCTCCGCCCGGCCCTCCTGCACCACCCCGAGGATGGCGTTGAGGACAACGATGGTCATGATGGCCGCTGCATCTATAAACTCTGTGGGGTCGCCAGAGTGTGCGAATTCTCTCCAGCCAATGAGGGCCGAGACGATGGCCGCGGCGATGAGGATCAAGACGAGGAACTGGTTGAATTGATCCAGTAGCATCCGCCAGAAACTGCGTCCGGGCGCTTCCTGGAGCTCATTGGGGCCGTACCGGGCCCGCCGGCTGCGCGCCTCGTCCTCCGTCAGTCCTCGCTGGGGATCGCTGCCCAGGGCTGTCACGGTCTCGGCTACGCCCATGGTATGCCACATTCGGTTTTCTGGGTCCATGTTCTCCGTGAGACTCCAAGGAAAATGGTCCGCATCCACGTCGGGAAGACGATGGTCACCGCAGACGCGCACCATTATACCAGCTTTTGCCAGATGGGCCAATTTCGTGGGATGCTCAGCCCTGAAGGGGGCGCCGCATCTCCCAGGAATCCCGGCGGAATCCAAGCGCCGTGTAGCAAGCGAGGGCAGTCACGATGGAATGGTCGACCAGCAGGTGGCCTTTTGTGCAGCCCCGAACTTGGCTATGCTCCAGGGCCGCTTTGACGAGCGCCCGGCCCACACCGCTTCTTCTGCAGGATGGTTGGACGTAGAGCTAGGTGATCTCGGCCCAATCTTCTGCATCCGAGAGCGCCGACACGGTCCTCAAGACCACCAAGCCGGCGGGCACACCACCCACCTTGCCCAGGAAGGCGGTCTCAAGGTCGTGAGCCTGCACCAAACGCTCGGCCAGAGCCTTGGGCGACAATACCTGGCATTGAACTCGCACAGAAGGCCGGTGAATCAGAGGGATCCGCGACCCAGATGACAGGTTGCTCCTTCATCACTGCGCACGCTCACGCCATGCAGTCAACAAAGCTCTTGGCTATTGGCCGCCATTGGTCATTGGCCACTGCGCCTACACCGGCTTTTCGTAGACGCGGTAGGTCTTGTAAATCCTGCCCCCAAGCCGCTCGATGATGCGGTTCATCATGTCGTTGGATTCCAGGATCCAGGACATCTCGCTGCGCTTGTAGCCCTTGCGGAAAGACCCGCGCGCCGTCTCGACCATGAGTAGAGCCTCGATCCCCAAGGCGCGGTACTCAGGCACCACACCCAGGGCCCACAGACGGAAGGCGTCCACCTTGCGCCGATACCACAAGAACTTGGCCAGCGTTATGGGCAGGCTCCACACATTCGGCTGGGGTCTGGCTTTGCGCAGAGCCTGGTACACATCGGGCAGACCCAGGCAGATGCCCGCCGGTTTGCCGTCGACCTCGGCGATGTAAACCAAATCGGGATCGATGATCATCTTGAGCTCCTGGCCCAGGTGCTCCATCTCGTTGTCGGTCAGGGGCACAAACCCCCAGTTTTTTGCCCAGGTCTGGTTGTACACAGACTTGGCGATTTCCATCTCCTCACCAAAGCGTTTCATGTCGAACGTGCGCACAACCAGGTCCTCCCGCTCGCGTGCCTGGTCGGCCACACGCACGAATTTGCGGGGCAGCTTTTGCACGTCGTAGTCAAAGATGTTGGTCAGGAGATCCCAGGCATACAGGTCCTGGGCCTTCTCAAACCCAGCCTGTTCGATAAAGTCCTGGTAGTAGCGCGGGTTGTAGGTCATCAGTACCACCGGCGGCATGTCGAACCCGTCGATCAGCAGCCCAACCTCTTCGTTCTGCGAATAGCTCTCCGGCCCGCGGATGGCTTCCATCCCTCGCTCCCGCAGCCACCCGGCAGCCGTGTCCAACAGGCCCTGGGCTACAGCATAGTCGTCAACAACCTCAAAGAAGCCAAAAAAGCCAACCTTGTCTTCGAAGACCTGGTTGTGCAAGTGGTTGATCTGCGCGCTGATGGTGCCGACTACCTGGTCGCCCCGCATGGCCAGGAAAAGCTGCACTTCAGCGTGCTCGTAGAAGGGGCACTTTTCCGGGTCGAACAAAGCGAGTCTATCCATGAAAATAGGTGGAACCCAAT
>CBDUWJ010000202.1:0-5230 GCA_965370895.1 uncultured Anaerolineae bacterium
CCTAAAGCAGGCGCGCCTGGGGCAGGCGTGCCTGAAGCGGAAACTGGGCAAGGTTTCGCGACCACAGCGCCGGCTGAGGGTACAGACAGCTTGGAGCCGGCAGGCAATGGTGTAGCAGTAGATGGTTAGGTCGATCGAGAATGGAGACAGGCGGTAAGCCATGACTGAACTCGGCCTCGTCGCCGTTACGCTCTGCATCCTGGCGGTGGCAGCCATCTCACGACGCATTCAAGGCACCTTTCTGACTCTGCCGATGGTGTACGTCGTTCTGGGCCTGCTGCTCAGTGGGCGGGTGCTGGGCATCGTCGAGCTGAGCCCGGAAAGCGAAATCGTCCGGGTCATCGCCGAGCTGACCCTGATCCTGGTGCTGGCCTCCGACGCCTCGCGTATCGACCTACGCCGGTTGGTGCGCGACTACAGCCTGCCCACCCGAATGTTGGGCATTGGCCTGCCGCTGACCATGCTACTGGGAACTTTGGTGGCGGCGGCGATGTTTGGGGATATGCCTTTCTGGGAGGCCGCCATCCTGGCCATCATCCTGGCGCCCACCGACGCCAGCCTGGGACAGCCTGTGGTGAGCAACCCCAAGGTGCCGGTGCGCATCCGCCAGACACTGAACATTGAGAGCGGCCTGAACGACGGCATCGCCTTGCCCTTCTTGCTACTGGCCGTCTCGATGGCGGAAGCGACCGAAGTGACAGCGGGCACCGCCCGGATCGGGACCGGCTACTGGTTGGGGCTGGCCGCGTCTCAGATCTTGTTTGGCATCTTGGCCGGCGTGATCGTGGGCTTTTTCGGCATCAAGTTCATCGAGTTGGGACACCGCCGGCGCTGGATGACGCATGCCTTTGAGAAGATCAGCGCCGTGGCCCTGGCCCTCTTGGCTTATGGTCTGGCCGAGCTGGTGGGCGGCAACGGCTTTATCGCGGCCTTTAGCATGGGCATCGCCTTGGGCAACACATCGCGATCGAAGATGAGCGAGGAATTGCACGAGCACATCGAGGTCGAAGTGGCGCTGTTGATGCTGCTGACCTTCCTGCTTTTCGGTAGTGTGCTGCTGCCGCTGGCCCTGGACCATATAGACGGCATGGTGGTGTTCTATGCCGTCTTCAGCCTGACACTGATCCGCATGGTGCCGGTGGCCATCAGCCTCATCGGCAGCAAGGTCCGGCCCGGGACGGTTCTGTTTCTGGGCTGGTTTGGTCCCCGGGGGGTGGCTTCGATCCTCTACGTCTTTATCATGCTGGACGCTGAAGGGTTGGCGGCATCGGAGATGATTTTCACTGTGGTCATGGTCACCGTGCTGTTTAGCATCTTTGCCCACGGTATGACCGCCGCCCCGGCCGCCAGGCGCTACGGCCGCCGCATGGCTGACGAGGAGATCGTCGCGCCGGACGCCGAGGAACACGCAGAGGTCCCGGAGATGCCGCTGCGCGTGGGGCGGGACCGCTAGGGGGTCTGGACGACAGTAAGTGGTTGAAACGTAATTGGGCCAGAGCTAGCAGCTCAACCCTGGCTTTGGCCTTCACCCTCAACCACAGGAGGACGAACGTGAGCGATTCCCTGGAAGCACAGTACGACGTAGGTCGGGGTGTTGCATTCTGGATCCAGGTGATCCGTGCCCTGCTGCTGTTGACGCTGGGTCTGTCCTTGATCTTTATCCCTGATGAGACCGACCAGGTGCTGTTCAACGCCATGGGCCTCTACTGGTTGACGACCGGTCTGGTTCTCATTCGCCAGGAAGCACGCAAGGGGGGAAACCGGCTTTTTCTGGTCTTTGCCATCTTTGGCGTGGTGACCGGTCTGCTCGTCATCACCCGCAACCTCTCGCGCCAGTGGGTGCCTGAGGTCTGGGTGAAGGGGCTGCTGGGTGCGATCATCCTGCTGACCGGCCTGCTGCACACAGTGGGTGTGTTATCGGTGGGCCGGCGGGCTCTCAGCGGCCGGCCCCTGGTCGACCTGATGCTCGGTCTGACCACCACCTTTTTGGGTGCACTGGTCATTGTGGGACGCACCGGCAAGGAACAGATCGTGTACTATATGGCCACGGTCTGGGCACTGCTCTGGAGCGGGCTGATCCTGTTCAGTGCCGGCCGGCAGTGGCTGCAGGAATGGCGGCAGAAACAAGCGGGGCCGGACGAGGAGAAGCTACCATGAAACGCATACACGCTCTGAAACTGACTTGGGTGCTGGTGCTCATGTCGCTGGCCCTGCTGCCGTCAGCCTGCGATTCCGGGACGGCGGCTCCGACCGCAAGTGCAACTGCGGCCGCATCTTCCGATGCGGCTGCAACAGCAACCGTCGATCCGGCACAGAGTATGACGGCCGAGCCCGGGGCTACGGGTGCACTCGTCGGGGCCGACGACAAACTATCAGCCGTAGAGGTGGTTGCGGCCGTCGGCAGCCGGACACCGGTGCCAACGCCGACGCCAGACGTTTTCGCCGACAAGGTGGACGACCTAGTTGCAGAGATGGGACTGGGTGGCAAGACCTTCCTGGGCCTATCAGCCGAGGGTTGGATCGACATTGTGATCTCGCTGTTGATCGCGCTCGTTGGCTACCTGGCGGCCCTGTTGGCTGTCAAGGCGTTTTTCGCAGTGGTCAGGCGGGCCGTCCGCCATACGTCGTCCGAATTCGACGATGCGTTTGTGGAGGCCATCGCGCAAGAGATCAAGTGGCTGGTCATGGTGCTTGTCCTCCGCTATGCCCTGCTCCGTCTGGACTTTTGGAGTGATCGGCTGAGGACTCTCCTTGATGACGTCTTTTTTGTCCTGGGACTCGGCGTCATTGTAATAATGGCCCTGAAGGTGATCAGCTTTATCGCTCAATGGTACCGGGACCATCTTGGCGAGGATGTGGACAAGGGCAGGCTCGAGCCGATCATTCTGCTTCTCCAGCGCTCCGGGTACGTGCTCGTACTCATCATTGGGGTGAGCGTCGGCTTGAGCCAATTTGGCATCCAGATCACCGTGCTGTCCGCCGCCCTTCTCCTGGGCGCATTGGCCATCTCCCTGGGCGCCAGGGATGTCATCTCCGATGCCATCAGCGGCTTTGTCATCCTGGTCGACCAGCCGTTCCGAGTGGGCGACGTCATCGAGATCGAGGAACTAAACAAGTGGGGTGATGTGGTCGACATCGGCACCCGAACCACCCGTATTCGCACCCGCGACGAGCGGTTCGCGATCGTGCCCAATTCCAGGATCGGCGCCAGCCAGGTGATCAACTACACCTTTCCCGATCCCGAGTATCGTGTCTATAGTGATATTCGGGTGGCCTATGGCTCAGACTTTGACCAGGTGCGGCGTGTGGCCCACGATGCGGTGCGTGGCATAGACGGTGTGCTACCCGACCAGCCGGTAGATGTGCTATTTCACGAATACGGAATCTCTGCCCGGGTAATGCGGGTCCGGTGGTGGATCGACGACATGCACTGGGAGAAACATATCACCGACCAAGTGCACGAAGCCCTGGAGATCGCTTTCGACAAGGCGGGGATCGAGATGCCGGTCACCACGCGCGAGCTTATCGTCAGAAAGGATCCCGAGGCGGAGTCGCTGTAATGGTCAAGAATTCGCTTGGACCTGACATCTCCCGAATTACCGACTATGTGTACATCTCAGCCTGGCCGGAAGGAGAGCATGCCGACGAGATTCTGGTGTTGAACATCCGCCTCATTCTCTCGATGCACTGGCTCAGACCTTCCAAGAGTCTGAACCGGCCTCCTCTGCGGGTTCTGTGGCTGCCAACGATAGACACCCCGATCACGCCGATGCCAATTGGTAAGCTGCGCCGCGGCGTAGAGGCTGCTCTTCCCGTTATCGAAGAAGGGGCGGGCGTTCTTGCCCACTGCAAGGCCGGTGTACACCGCAGTGTGGCGATGGCAAGTTGCGTGCTGATCGGCATGGGTTATACAGCCGATGAGGCGATGCATCTCGTTAGTGAACAGCGCGAGGTTGCCGATCCTTTCGCGGGATACATCCAATCGCGGATACGGAAATTCGAGTCCGATTGGCGCCGGCGCCATGGCGGCGACGCGCTATGAGTGGCACTCGAATCGATATCCTGACGCCGCGCATGGCGGGCTATGCAATGAGATAGATCTGATGACGGAATCAACGAATAGAGACATCATCTATCAAGGCAACTCGATCATCTCTGTTGAGAACCTTCCGGACTATGCCACCCCAATCCAGACGGATTTGGATAGTATTACCAGCGCTTCGCAGTTGCTTTCTGCCGAAACCGATCTTGAACAGCTTTTGGCCAAGATGATGAATCTGGTGATGCACAACTCGGGTGCGGAAAGAGCGGTTCTGCTGCTGAGGCAGGAATCCGATTGGCTCGTGCAGGCCCGAAGCTACACTGAAGCGCTAGAATACGATGTCCTTCTCAACATGCCTTTCGATCCGGCCAATAGTGATGAGGAAGGCATCATCATTCCCGTGCCTGTCTTCGATTACTGCCGGCGGACGAAAGAAGTGCTGGTTGTGGAGGATGCGCAGCTAGATCATCGTTTTGCCAAGGACAGGATGATTCAAAAACATAACATCCGATCGATTGCCTGCATCCCCGCCCTGAGCCGGGGGCAACTCAAGGTCATGCTATATCTTGAGAACCGCCAGATGACGGATGTCTTTTCCCTGGACCGTGTGGACTTTCTTGAACACCTGTCTGATCATTTCGCCATCTCTTTAGAGAATGCTTTGCTCTACAATAGTCTCTACCAAAAGGTCCGGGAGCTTGAGGAGAGTGAATCAGAGCTAGCGAGGCATCGAGACCACCTTGAAGCCACGGTGGCTGAGAGAACGCACGAACTCGGCGAGCGGGTGCCCAACGCCCGTTCGGCATCTGGGGATGCCGCGCACCACAACAAGGTGCGACCTCCTGGGTGCGCGTCGACCTCGAAGAGGACGATGTCAGCCACCTTGAGCCGCCGGAGCACAAATACCATCGGACGCGGGCGCGCCACTAGGATTGGCGAGGCAGTAACCGACTCAGAACCGCCAGTCCTTCAAGGACTGGCGGTCCTGAGGCTGGAATCTGCACCAGCTGCGGGCCAACGGCGGCTGGTTTTCGCTCCAATTCCAGGCCTACATGCCCCAGCTCGACGCGGTTGAGGTGCTGTGGGCGGTGCAGAGGCGAGCTGATTACTGGCGAGTAGGACAAGGCCTGGCTGTCGCGGACGATGGGCCGCTCCGACCATCAGTCCTGTTCAATCCCGCTCCGCAGG
>CBDUWJ010000203.1:0-5227 GCA_965370895.1 uncultured Anaerolineae bacterium
TGCACTTGCAGCTTGAGACACTCTGATTCCGAGGGATCCTCCTTTCGCGAGCAAAGGCCATTATACGAGGAATCGGGGGAAAATGCAAGAATACCAAGACGCCAAAAAGGGGGGTATCTGGGCTGTGCCCCAGCGGTGATGCTGTCCTGGACAGTGGCATTAACTGGCGGCAAGGTCCACGATCATCATCACGTTACGGGACCTGATTCCAAGACCCGTCCTGGGTTGGTGGTAACAGGCAAATTGACAAATCGGAGCAAACGCGGTATACTGGGCCCATCACCACTGAGGAAAGCGATTTGCCAATTTCCAAATCCGCGATTGTGAATTCAGGTGGGGATCAGACGCCAGGGCCACAGTGTGCCCTGGCGTTTTTTCGTCTTTGGACACAAGCTGCAAACCATATCTTCTAGAGGGAGGCTACCATGGATTCAGGGATGATCGGCAAGATTCAAAAGGCCAAGCACTATGCTGAAGAACCGGAACGAATCCGATTTGAGCAGTTTCGAGTCATGCTCCAGGGGACAAACTCCCGACATACAGTTTCCTATGATCAGGGCGCGTGGCGTTGTACCTGCAATTTCTTTGCCAGCCGGGGTGTGTGTAGCCATACGATGGCGATGGAACGGTTGTTGGGAGTGATGCTGCCGCCCGAAGCGATGGCACGGGCCGAACCAGCTCAAGCGCTGGCCTAACACTACTATTCTTGGTGCGGGGGGAGGGCTCCGGCCCTTCCTCCGCTTTTTAGATCTCGATTTCCCCTCGAAGGCCACCTTGGGTCAGGGACAGCAACCGGGTGGGGGTTTGGCGGTTTGCCAGGTTCGCGGCGCTGGTGGCATGCACGCGCAGGTAGTTGTCCGTAAGACCGTTCCACACGGGACCAGCCTCCCCCAGTCGAGACGATTCCCACAATACCTTCATAGTCCGCCCGATGAACTGGCGGCGGAAGGCTTGGTCACTGGAGGCAGCGACAGCGCGCATCGCTCTTGCCCGCTCGACCTTGACCGGCGACGGCGCTTGCCCTGGCATCCTCGCCGCCGGTGTTCCGGGCCGGAGGGAGTAGGGAAAGACGTGCACCCGCGCAAATTCCATAGCCTGCACAAAAGCCAGGCTCTCGGCAAACTCCTGTTCGGTCTCGCCGGGGAACCCGGCGATGACGTCCGTGGTCACCGCCAGGTCCGGGATTGTGGCTCGCGCCGCCCTCATCAGCGCTGCGAACTCGGCGGTGGTGTAGCGGCGCGCCATGCGGCGCAACGTGGCGTCGGAGCCGCTCTGCAGCGGCAGGTGGAGGTGCCGGCAGAGGCGGGGATCGTCCCACGAGGCAAGCGCTCGCTCTGGCAGGTCCCACGGCTCAATGGAGGACAGGCGCAGGCGGGGCACGTCAGTCTCCGCCAGAATGCGCCCTACCAACGCCCACAGATCGATGTCCAGGTCGCCATCCTCGCGGTCCTGCCCATAGGCGCCGATGTGAACGCCCGTTAACACAATCTCCTGGTGACCGGCAGCCAGACGGGCCCGTACCTCGGCCAGTACCTGCTCCGCGGGGTGGCTGCGTTGCGGTCCGCGCGCCACGCGGATGATACAGTATGTGCAGGCGTTGTCGCAGCCATCCTGGATTTTCACGAGGGCGCGGGTGCGGGAACGAGAAACGTGATTTGTGATTCCTGAAGCTTGGCTGGTTGTGTTCACGCCGATCAGTTCCCCCAGCCGCTCCTTTTCTTGGTTGCCAACGACCAGTTCGATACCGGGCAGCTCGCGGAGTTTGGCGGGACTCAGTTCAGCGTAGCAGCCAGTGGCCACCAGGCGGGCACTGGGATTGTCACGGTGCAGGCGGCGCAGGGCCTGGCGTGATTTCCGGGCAGCGACGTGGGTCACCATGCACGTGTTGAGCACGCACAGATCGGCCTCGACTGGCGAGGTCACGACCTGGTGTCCAGCCTGCGCCAGTCGCGCTGCCAGGCTGTCCATTTCGCTTTGATTGAGTTTGCAGCCCAGGCTGGTCACATAGACGTGCATGCTTCCCTCGCGCTATCCAGTCGCCCTGCAGTTGCACATTGTAGCACAGAGGCAGGCTGGTGTAAAGGGTTTGGATGGAATTGGCACGCGTACCGATAGAATGGTATAATCAGGCAGCGCCGGGGCCAGTCGCGATCTCAAGCAGATGTCCGCGTAGCCTGGAACCAGGACACCCAATGCCCAGTCTTCCAGCGCAAGATTGGTCTGTCTCCATTCGTGACAGAGCAGGCCGGCGCATCTACAGCACGGAAGAGCGATGGCATCACGCCCTGGATCATCCAGGCAAGGACCAGTGATTGCTCGATGCAATCTCGCGAACCATTCACCTTGGCCCAGGGAAACTGGATGCCTACGACCCGGCAAAGCCAAATTGGTGGAGACCTTTCAGCCGCTTGGAGCAGACTTTCACACCGGCCACATTGCAGGCTTTGGGCGCCCAGTCCACAACGAGACACAAAGTGCTGGCGGAAGTGAGTATGGAAGAACCCACGTGGAAGCGCTACCTGACCGACTATAATGAAGGGCTGGGCCTCGTCTACGAGCGCTTTGTGCTCAACGATTTCCTGCTGGCCCTGCGGGCTGAGTACAACCTCGAAACCGTGTTGGAAGCGCCGCTTTTCGGCATGGCCGGCGTCTCAGGCATCAACAGCGTGGCCCTTGCCCAGGCTGGCGCCAATGTGACCCTGGTGGACGATCACGCCGAACGGCTGGCCGCTGTGGAGCGCATCTGGGGCGAACTGGATCTGCCTGCGGACGCCTCAACGAAGGGCTTTATCTACCATGAGGACTGGGGACAACTGCCCTTTCCCGATAACAGCTTTGACCTGGCCTGGAACTGGGCGGCCCTTTGGTACCTTGCTGACCCGGCAGCCCTGCTGCGCGAGGTCGTCCGCGTATCGGGGCGCGTGGTATTTGTCGCCATGCCCAACCGCGCCCAGGTAGGCTATCTGCTGCGCAAGTACGTGCTGGAGCGGGACTTTGTGAACCACGTGGACGAACGCTGGGCTGACATCAACCGGGTGCGCCGTGTGCTGGAGGATGCCGGGGTGCGGATTGTGCGCCAGGGCGTGCTGGATGTGCCCCCCTGGCCTGATACGGTGATGCCTGCCTCGGAGGTGCTGAAGCGGCTGGGCATAAAGTCCGAGAAGCTGGAAGGCCAATTCAGCGGCGATAGCTGGCAGTGGAGCACCATGGCCTACTACCTGGGCCAACAACCGGACCTGCGTGAGCGGGTGATGCGTTACGCCTGGCTCGACCGCGCTGCGATCCCGTGGCGGGTGAAGGCCATCTGGGCGCATCACCGCTATGTGGTAGGGGTGAAAGGGAGCTAGGGAACCCGCTGGGCCTGATGGCTCGTTGGGGCCTCAGGGGGAGCGGTTAGACCCATCATGCCCTTCGGACCCCCTACTAAGAAACTGAACTCCTGTCATTCTGAACGGAGCGCAGCGGAGTGAAGAATCTCCGTCTACCCAACCGAAATCCTTCGCTGCGCTCGGGATGACGGCTTCCGGAGTGCGAGTTTCTGACCTGTAGAGTGGCGCCGTGCGCCATGGACTAGCTCAGGAGTAACTATGGCGAAAATCCTACACCGTCGTAACTGGATCCACTTTCTGGTCCTCGTCCTATACGCGGCCCTGGCCGTGGTGCTGACCTGGCCCCTGGTTCGGCACCTCGGCACCCACGTCCCGGGCAGTTATACCTGGGCCTTTGACGAGTACACGTTTCTGTGGAACACGTGGTGGTTCCGCTACTCCCTATTTGACCTGGGGCAGAATCCCCTCTATTCGACCCATACCTTCTATCCGTTGGGCATCAGTTTGGTTCTATACACCTACAACCTGTTCAACGCCCTCATATCCCTACCGCTTCAACCGCTCTTATCTCTACCGGCCATCAGCAACCTGACCTTCCTCCTTACCACGGTGCTTACCGGCTATGGCACCTACCTTCTCGTCGAATACCTCTTGCTCAATACGGATTCCGAATCCCGAATCCCGAGTCACGAATCAGCGTCCACCTTTTTCGCCGCTTTCCTCTCCGGCCTCATCTACGCCTTTGGATCCAACCGCATGGTCTACGCCGCCATTGGTCATTACGACCTGTGGAGCACGGCCTGGATCCCCCTATATGCTCTCTTCCTCATCAAGACGATTCGCGAGCCCCGCATGCGTTACGCCGTCTTTGCAGGGATACTGCTCGTGCTAGCTATGCTCAGCGAGATGATCTTTGGTGTGTTCCTGGGGATGCTCACCCTCATTATCCTGATCTTTGCAGCAGGCAGGCGGGGCCGGACCGAGGTGGCTGGCGGCCTACCTGGCCTTTTCAAGCGACTGGCAGTGATGGTCCTGGTGGCGACGGTTCTGTACTTGCCGTTGTTGGTTCCCATCCTGCGCGAGATGTTCGGCGGCTACGAGCTGGCCGGTTGGGGCGATGCCGACAAGCTCTCGGCAGACCTTCTGGGCCTGGTGTCACCCACGGCGCTGCACCCACTGGGGGGCAACTGGGTCGAAACCCTGCGCCAGACCCGCGAGGGAACGGCGCGCTTTCGCGATGTGAATACGGTGTTTCTCGGCTGGGCAGGACTGGCCCTGGCCGTGGTCGGTGCAGTGCGCTACCGCCGTCGGCTCGCAGCCTGGATCACCAGCGCCGTCGTTTTTGCTGCGTTTAGCTTGGGGCCGCTTCTACAGATTAACGGTCGTTCCCTGTATGACCTGGATGGTTTGATCGTCAGCGTTCCGCTCCCCTTTATCCTGCTTCACTATCTTCCCGTGGTCAAAGCCAACCGCGTCCCCAATCGTTTCAGTGTAGTGCTGATGCTATCCCTAGCAGTCCTGGCCGGATTCGGCGCCTATTGGCTCATATCCAAGTTCCGCCGATCAAGAGGCTTGTTTGCCGCTTGCTGTCTGCTGCTTGCTGCCCTTGTGATTTTTGAGCATTGGTCGGTTCCCCTCCCCTTGACCGACGCCCGCATCCCATCGGCTTTCGAACAGGTCGTCGCCGACAAGGACGATTTCGCCATCCTGCAACTGCCGCTGGGTTGGCGAAACAGTTTTGGCGTCCAGGGGGCCGAGAGCACGCAGGCGCAATACTATCAGACGTACCACCACAAGCGATTGCTGTCGGGCAACATCTCGCGCAATCCGCCTTTCAAGTTCGACTACTTCCGGCAGGTGCCGATTCTTGACTCGCTGATCACCATCCAGACTTATGG
>CBDUWJ010000204.1:0-5217 GCA_965370895.1 uncultured Anaerolineae bacterium
ATTGCGGGGCGGCAGCGGCTGGAGTTGGATCGGATCGAGGATGAGGCAGTGCAAACGACGGAGTTCATTCGCCCGATCACTCATCCTGCCAGGGTTTTTCAGCAAATTGACAAGCAGGGCAAATGCGCGTATAATAGGCGAACGCGCCCCCGTGGCGGAACTGGCATACGCGGCAGGTTGAGGACCTGTGCTCGCAAGGGCGTGGAGGTTCAAATCCTCTCGGGGGCACCAATACATCGTCAGGCAGAGGCTCAGGCACGATTCTGAGCCTCTGTTCTTTCAATCCTCTGGCATGCCTGGCTTGTACGGTTTCTTGTGGACAAAGGCCAAACGGCTGCGAGTGGCATGGTTGGCTATCAACAGGAACAACGAAGTCATGAACAACACAGCCGGCACCGTCAGTATTATGCACAGGACGCCGAGCACAGCCATCACCACAATCAAAGTCAGTGAAAAACCCGGGGTGATGATAGCCGTCGCCAGGGCGTTGCGCAGGGCGATGAGCACCTTCTCACTTTCGAGTTCAAGAATCAAGGGAAACCAGAACACTTGAACCAGGAGCCAGTATATGCCTACGACCAGCCACACGCTCACGGCAAAATTGGTCCAGGCACCCTGCAGGATGAGGCCATAGAACCGGATATTGGTCGCGATCAGGATCAACACGACGAGATTGATCAGTGCCACGATCAAGCTTTTACGCCAGTAGCGCCGGAGTCCTGTGCGAAACGTTCCCCAGCCTACGGCCTTTCCTCTTGTGATCTGGTTGGTGACAAAAAAAAGCGCCCCGGAGACGATGGGCAGGGGCAAGAAGAGCAGCAGGCTCAGGGCAAGCACCAAGATGAGGTCCACGCTTTGCAGAACGAGGAAGGGGGCCAGGGGTAGGATGACAGTCAGGCTCCATAGAAGGTTCAGCAGAGCCAGCAAGACGAATTCATCCCAGAGGTCTTTCAGGCTGAACTTGACGACCTGTAGCGCATCAACCATCGTTTCTCAGGACCCTACCTTCGCGTGCGTATAAGTCGCTCTCGACTATAGCACATCCCTGCCCGATTGTCAACGGGCAATAGACATGGATCGCACTAACGACCCTGACTACAGTCAGGAAATGCGTTTGACAGCTCGTGGCGGTCATGCTATACTACAAGCTATAGGCGTGTCGGACTGGGTGGATTTGAGGGGGAGAGCGCCGATGTTCTCCCTCTTGTCTTCTCTGGTATACTCGTGCGAAGCGACCAGGCAGCTAACGTGATCCACGACATCGTGGCCAAGACAATTTGATTCCAGTCGACATAACCTGTTTCTAGGAGGCAGCCCATGCGCCTGTCCGTTTTGCTGGGTAGGACCCTTCGCCATCCGCCAGCTGGCGCCCATCTTTCCAGCCATCAGTTGCTGGTACGCGCTGGCTACGTACGGGCTCTGGAATCTGGCCTGTTCGCCTATCTACCTTTGGGCTACCGTACTCTGCTGCACTTGCAGTCGCTGACACGGGATGAGCTGACACGGCTGGGGGGCCAGGAGATTGACGTGCCTTCCCTGCCAGACACAGATACTGGGACAGCCTCCCCCACCGTAGCGCTGGTCCGCATCGTGCACGGGGAAGTGGACTCTTACCGGCAGTTGCCGGTCCTGCTCTTTCAAATGGTGCCTCGCGCGATTCCCCAACCCAGTTCTCGAGCAGGGTTGTTCGATGCGCGTCAGCGGTCCACTGTCGAGATCCACGCCTTTGGCGCCGCCGACTCATTTGTCGGCGCCGACCCGGCAATCACCCTGCATTCGGACCCGGTCAGCAAAGTCATCCCAGCGATCGATCGGGTGCTGGAGGTTTGTGGCCTATCAGTTGTGTGGGCCGAGGCTGGCGAGGAAGGCCACCGGGCTTGTTATCCCCATCCATCGGGTGATGAGGAGCTGGTTCGCTGCCTGGCTTGTGGCTACGCCGCCGAGCGGTCATGGGCGACGGCAATCTGGCCCGAACCGCCCGACGATCCGGAGCTACTGACGGAGGAGATTGCCACGCCCGGCTGCGACACCATCGCTACCCTGGCTGAATTCCTGGATATCCCCGCCGCACAGACGCTCAAGATGGTGTTCTACTCGGTAGAGGAGGGCCACGGGACGTGGCACGGGCACGCCTGCGTCGTCATCCGGGGCGACCGGGTTGTGGACGAGGCCAAAATGGCGCGGGTTCTGGGTACCGATTGGTACTATGCCAGTCTGGAACACGAGCTGGCGGAAATGGGGGCGGTGGGCGGCTATGCCTCGCCCATTGGCCTGGACAGCGAGCACGTTCGTGTGGTAGCCGATCCGTCGGTGCGCTCTGGTAGAAACTTTGTGAGCGGTGCAAACCGGCCCGACTATCACATTCAGAATGTGAACGTTCCCCGCGACTTTGTACCGGGCGAATGGGCCGACCTGGCCTTGATCGAGCCCGGGGATCCCTGCCCCCTTTGCGGTGACGCCCTTGAGATCGAGCCTGCCTTTGCCCTGGCCCACAAGATGGCCCCCATGCCCTGCCAGTTGACGGGAACCGGCCCGCCGGATGCCGAGTACCTGGACGCAGAAGGCCGGGGCCAGCCTCTTTGGATGGCGACTTGGCGACTGGACCTGGGACGACTGATGGCTGCAATTGTCGAGGCCCATCACGACGACTATGGCATCATCTGGCCGGCCAAATGCGCGCCGTTTGACGTGCATCTGGTAGCCCTGGACGTCCGCAGGGAGACGGTGATCGCTCAGGCCGAGGCGCTGTACGACCGGCTGCAGGCCGACGGTTTCTCGGTCCTCTACGACGACCGGAAGGCCAGCGCCGGAGTCAAGTTCAACGACGCCGATCTGATAGGTATCCCCCTGCGGCTCACGGTCAGCAAACGCTCGGCGAAAGAGGGCAGCATCGAGGCCAAGTGGCGAGGTAGCAGCGAGCGCTTCAAGCTGGACGACGACAGCCTGGCTGCGGAACTGGCCCGGCTGCAGCAGGAGCGACTCGCCCATCGACCTCACTTGGGAGCCCAGGCAGAGCTCGGACAATCTCCCCAAGAGCTCCAAGGCCAGGGCACCAACAGAAGAGGCTGAGTCCAGCGGACCTGTGACATGCTCAGCCAACCGTTCAGTTTTAGGGGAAGATGCATAGTTCGGCTGGGATCCAGGGGTGCATCTTCTGTGCAGACTGCCGCATCCTTCTTTCTGTAGAAGCGGAGCAAGCAGGATTGACTCGCTCGTTTTTTCAGCAGGTACACCGGGTGGTGCGATCGATCCCATCAGGGCGCGTGGCTACCTACGGCCAAATAGCCCGGATCTTGGGGAAACCTCGCGCTGCACGAACCGTGGGCTGGGCCCTGCACGCCTTGCCCGAAGGCAGTGACGTGCCCTGGCAGCGGGTGATCAGCGCCCGGGGCATTGTCAGCCTGGGCGCCGGTGGCCAGCATGGCTCGCCATGTACAGGCGCCGCCCTCCAGCGCGCGCTACTGGAAGAGGAAGGCGTGGTTTTTGACAGTCAAGGTCGATGCGACCTTGACATCTATGGCTGGTCCGGACTGGATCCAGCGGAGCGGCAACAACTGTTGGACGGTGACACGTGATGCGTGAACCGTGATTGATGCTCCGCGGTTCCCTGGTCACGCTTCCTAGTTCACGTCTCAGGCAACAGGCCAGGGTCAGAGAACAGGAGAGCTTATTCAAAGGGGAATCTCAATGCCAAGAGCGCGGTCCCGCTATCGCTGGTTCGTAGTCTTGATCTTTTTTGTGTTTGTGCTTCTCCACCAGGCCGACAAACTCCTCATCGGCCCCCTGACCACGCCCATCATGGAGGCCTTTCACATCAATGAGGCCCAGATGGGGGCCGTGTCAAGCCTGGCCATCATCGTCGCGGCGGTATTGTACCCATTGTGGGGCTACCTATACGACCGCTACGCCCGCGCCCGGCTGCTGGCGTTGGCCTCGTTCATCTGGGGAAGCACCACGTGGTTGAGTGCCCTGGCCCCGAGTTATCCCACCTTCCTGGTCACACGAGCCAGCACCGGCATTGACGATTCCAGCTACCCAGGCATGTACAGCCTGTTGTCCGACTATTTTGGCCCCAAGATGCGCGGCAAGGTGTATGGCCTGCTCCAAGTTGCCCAGCCCTTTGGCTTTATGCTCGGCATAGTGCTGGCGACGATGTTGGGCAGCACGATGGGCTGGCGCAGCGTCTTTTACATCACCGGTAGCGCTGGCATCCTCGTGGCCCTTCTGATCTTGGTTGGCGTGCGCGAGCCCCGGCGCGGGCAGTCCGAACCGGAACTGGCCGGCTTGGAGGACATTGCCGTCCACCGCATTGACAAACAGGCGGCCCTTGGCCTGCTGCGCAATCGAACCTATCTGCTCTTGGCGGCCCAGGGGTTCTTTGGTGTATTCCCCTGGCAGGTACTGACCTTCTGGTTCTTCCGCTACTTGGAGGTGGAGCGGGAATATACATCTGAGGGAGCGATGGTCACCATGCTCGTGGTCATCGTCATGCTGGCAGCCGGCTACTTTCTGGGTGGGATGGTGGGTGACTATTTCTTCCAACGCACGCCCCGTGGTCGGGTGTTGACCAGTCTGGTGGGGGTGTTGGCCGGTGCCGTGTTCCTGGTTCTGACGTTGAGTGTGCCAGTGCAAGACCAAGGGCTCTTTTTAGTGCTGTTGGCCCTGACCGGGATCACCATGCCGCTAGCTGCGCCCAACGTCGTGGCTACTATCCAGGACGTTGCCGAGCCAGAGGTTCGCGGTACGGCCCAGGCCATGTTGAATTTTGCCGAGAACTTTGGTTCGGCCCTGGCACCTTTGCTGGCCGGCCTGATAGCGGTCCGTGCTTCTTTGCACGTGGCGATCCTGGCCATCTGCGTGACCGCCTGGCTGGCTTGTGCCGTGCTCTTTGGCGCTACGGCAGTCGTGATACCTCGTGACGTCGAGCGCCTGCGCCAGGCGATGCGGGAGCGGGCAGAAGAGGAGCGAAGCCAGGGAGCTGTCCCCGCATAGCGCGACCCCACTTGACACGAACCCGCACTGAATGGGCACAGAGCGTCCAATTGTGGTATAATCCCGCCGGAGTTTCTTAAGGAGGTTGATCATTGTGAGCAAACGAAAGCGCCAGAAGAGGACCCGTAGCCAGACGATTCTGTGGTTTCTGAGCTTGGCCCTCGCCGCCAGCATGGTGTTCAGTCTGGTGATTGTCGCCCTTCCCACACGTCCCGCGCCGTCGCC
>CBDUWJ010000205.1:0-5209 GCA_965370895.1 uncultured Anaerolineae bacterium
TGGATTGGAGTTGCCGCTGCTTCAGTGAATCGGCCGCAACTGCACACTGGAGTCGTATCAACCTATGGAACCGAGTGTCCAAAGACGCTGTCCCCAGTGCGGGACACCCGTGGCCCAGCGGGCTGGAACCTGCCTGATGTGTGGGGCGCATCTGAAGGAACAGAAACGGAGAGGTTTTCGGCTGCCCCAAGGGGATCTGCTGTTGCCTCTGCTGCTTGTGGCAGCCATCGTTGCCCTGTGGCTGTGGAAGCCGTGGCAGGGTGATGTGCCTCTGGCCCTGGCTCCGGCCCCGACGGCCGCCACTGCCACACCAACTGCCACCAGGGCTGCGGCGTCCGTCACAACCTACGCGGTAGTGCCCACTGCGACGCCGCTGTATTCGCCCACGCCGCCGCCCACCGTAACGCTGCCGCCTGACCAGACGCGTCACACGGTCAAGCCGGGCGAAACCGTCAGCAGCATTGCCAAGCGCTATGGCACTACGGTGAAGGCCGTGCTTGCTGCAAATGGTCTCAATTCGAAGTCCATAATCAGCATCGGTCACGAGTTGATCATTCCCCTGCCAGTGGCCAACACCTCCACGCCGACGCCGACCCTTGTGCCATCGCCCACTCCGTTCGTGTACGCCGTAAAAAGGGGAGACACCCTGAGTGCCATCGCCAAGAGATTTGATACCACAGTCGAGACACTCATGACGGTCAACGGCATTACGGATGCAACCAGCCTTCGGGTTAGCACCAAGCTCACCATCGCGCAGCCGCCCGATTTTACGACTACGATGGCCTACGACACCTATGAAGTCCAGCAAGGAGACACCCTGTTCAATCTCTCAGCCAAATTCCGTGTCTCGGTGGCTGAGATCAAAGAGGCCAGCGGCCTGACGAGCAACAACCTGCGCGTGGGGCGGGAACTCAAGATCCCAGTGGGCACGGCCACGCCCACGGCCACGCCTACGCCGATACCGACATTGACCCCAACGCCCGGCCCACCCCTTCCCGCGCCCATGCTTCTGGCACCGCCCGACGGGGCGACATTCGACGGCGCCGACACGGTCATTCTGCTGAACTGGGCTTCTGTGGGAATCCTCGATGAGGACGAGTGGTACGTGCTTCAGTTGCGACTGATGGGGGCGCCCGCCCCTGGGCAGGCTGCGGAAAAGCCGCCCCTGGTCTGGACCAAGACGACTTCCTGGCGGCTTCCAGCAGAGCTGTACACGGGGGGCCTGGCGGAGCCGCAGCGCTTCCAGTGGCAGGTATCCATCATGCGCCAGACCGGCGACGACCATGGCACCTGGCTCGGTGATCAGATCAGCCCAGACAGCATCACCCGAACTTTTACTTGGCACTGACGTATAGGGGATAGGAGGGGGGCAAAGTGAGCACTGGCAAGATCATCGGGTACATCGTGGCGGGAATCTTGATATTCTTTGGGGTGTTATTCTTATGGGCGGCATTCGGCTCGCAGACAGCCAGCCCGGCAGGTAGGTTGCTGGTGGGTGGGCTGCTGGTGGTCATCGGTCTGGGCATCATCGTCGCCATTCGGATGCGGGAGCCCAAACCTGAGCAAGAGATCACTATCCGGCAAGAGATTGACCTGACAGGCGATGTGGAATTGGAAGCGTTCAAGTGCGAGAACTGTGGCTCTCAGCTCGACAAGAGTGCCATCAGCGTGGTCCAGGGCGCCGTCATGGTAGACTGCCCCTATTGTGGCACGGCGTACCAGATCGTCGAAGAGCCCAAGTGGTAAGTTGCATCGCACAGATAGGGATCAGCCCGGCGGCGTCAGGCGATTATGGCTCAGCAGTGTGACGGCTGCTCGTTTCTGGCGCAAGAGTGCAGGAGGGCTTGGTCACCAGGTTTGCTATTGCGGGTGCTACGGTCACGCGCAAGCGCTGAAAGAGGTCAAGGACATGTTGAACCAGCGCACGGCCGATGAAATGGACTGTCTGCCACTCACACAGCGTGTTCGCGCACATCTGAGCTATCTACGTGCAGTTCCGAAGGGGTTCTACGAACGCGCTCAGGGACTAGAGCCGGCTCGCGAGTCGGTGACCCAGCACCAAGGGTGGGAAAGGAACTATGATGCTCACGAGTAAAAAAAGGTCGAGCTTTCGGGTTGCGCTTTTGGTCCTCCTCGGACTAGCAGTCCTGACACCTGTGGCCCTGGCCCAGGACTATAGCTTCAACCTGAGTGAGGACCGGGTAGATGTGTACATTGAGCCAGACGGCACGGTATTCATCGCCTACGAGCTGACTTTCGCGCCTGATCCCGGCTCCCATCCTATTGACGTGGTGGACGTGGGTCTGCCCAACGCCACCTACCAACTTTCCGACCTACGGGCGTCGATTGACGGTGTGCCCCTGACCGACATTAGCGCGTCGCCCTACGTCGAGCCCGGTGTGGCCGTGGAGCTAGGGTCCAACGCTATCCAGCCCGGCCAGACGGGCACCCTCCGGCTGGAGGCGACGGTGCGTGACCTCATCTACCAGGACACTGACGATACCGAGTACGCCAGCTTTGAGTTTGCGCCGACCTGGTTCGACAGCCAATTCGTGCATGGCCCCACGCGGTTGGAAGTCAACTTCCACCTGCCGCCAGGCGTGACGGCCGAGGAGCCGCGCTATCACAAAGAGGAGTTCACCACAGCCGGATTCCAGGATGACCGGGTGGTGTATACCTGGATCAAGGAGGATGCCAGGGGCGACCAGCAATACACATTTGGGGCCTCCTTCCCCCAGGAATACCTGGCCGAGGGGGTTGTGCAAAAGCCACCAGCCTTCAACCTGAACTTGGGTGCGTGCTGCACCAGTCCTGTCTGGTGGATTGTGGTATTCGGAGCCGGCTGGGCTGTCGTGGCTTTCCTGGGCAGCCGCGCGCGAAAGCGACGCAGGATGGAATACCTGCCGCCAGCTCTGGCGGTTGAGGGCACAGGCATCAAGCGCGGGCTGACTGCCGTCGAAGCGGCCGTTCTGCTGGAAGCGCCCCTGAACAGGGTCATGACCATGATCCTCTTTGGGCTGGTGAAGAAGGGAGTCGTCATCGTCGAGTCAGAGAAACCGCTAAAGGTCGAGGTGCGGGCGCAGCGGACTGAGGAGAGCCAGCCCAATGGCGAGGCAGATCTACAACCAGAAGGCACTAAGCTGTGGTACTATGAGCGGCGCTTCCTGCAAGCGATTGAAACGGACGGTACCCTAGACGAAAAAGAGCTGCGCGAAATGACAGTAGACCTGATCGGCGACGTGAACAAGAAGCTCTCCGGCTTCAGCCGCAAGGAAACCAAGGCCTACTACAGGGACATCGCAGCCCGTGCGTGGAAGCAGGTTGAGGCGGCCGACACGCCCGAAGTGCTAGGCGAGCGGTGGGGTGACGGTCTGGAGTGGACGATGCTCGACGAAGATTGGGATGACCGCACCCGCCGCGTCTTTCAGGACCGCCCGGTTGTGCTGCCCCTATGGTGGTGGGGCTACCGGCCGTGGGTTGCCGCCGCTGGTCATCCCGCACCGCAGGCACCAGCGCCTTCGCCGGCGGGTGGTGGCACTCCCATCACGCTGCCCACGCTGCCTGGCGCCGATTTTGCCAACACGGTGGTCAGTGGCGTCGAAAACGCAGCCAATTCGGTGGTGAGCAGCATCGAGAGCTTTACGGGCAATGTCACGGGGACAACCAACCCGCCACCCAAGACCTCCAGTTCGTCCAGCAGCAGCGGGGGCTATAGCTGCGCCTGCGCCTGTGCCTGCGCCGGGTGCGCCTGTGCCTGTGCGGGGGGTGGTAGGTAGTGAAGTTCCACCCTATCGGCCCCAGGAGACAGGCCGGAACTGCACGTTGTTTGGGGAGCCGGCCGTGGCACATGAGCAACTGCTGCGGCAAGGTGGGAATGCAATGTTGCGAGAAGCCAGCGCCTACTTGCGGGCCTGGGTGCACGCCGCGGCAGTAGTTGCGCAAGCATACGAGGGTTAAACATGATGATTCTGGACCGAGTGAAAAGCTGGTTTGATGCGCCGCAACCGTTGATGGCGGGTTTCTACGAATACCATACGCCGCCCGACGCGCCACAGCAGTTCCGGCTGCACCTGCGCGTAGAGAAGGATGGGCATGGCGTGCTGCTCATCAATGCTGCCAGGATGCTCCACCTCAACCAGACGGCCACGGAGCACGCCATTCTGTTGCTGCAGGGGAAAAGGGCGGCGGAGGCGGCCCAGGAGATTTCTCAGCGCTATAGTGTGAGCCGTGAGACGGCTCTGGCCGATTTTGAGGAGTTGCGGGAAACGCTCTGGTCCATTGCCGAGGCAGGCGAAGAGGTGTGCCCCATCAGCTACTTGGACGTGAACCGCATCGAGCCGATGAGCGCCGAGATCTCCGCGCCTTACCGCATGGACCTGGCGCTGACCTACCGCTGTCAGAACGACTGTCCTCACTGCTACGTGGGCCGCCCCGCTGGCTTTCCCGAGATGTCCAGTGAGCGGTGGAAGCGTGTCATTGACCGTTGTTGGGAACTGGCCATCCCCCACATTACCTTCACCGGCGGCGAGGCCACGCTGCGACCGGATCTGGTGGAGCTGGTTGAATACGCTGAGGACGTCGGCTTGATTACCGGGCTCCAGACCAACGGGCGGGAGTTGCGCCACCGGGCCTACGTGGACGAGCTGTTGCTGGCCGGTCTGGACCACATCCAGATCACCCTGGAAAGCCATGACCCGGCCATCCACGACGGGATGGTGGGCGTGGAGGGTGCGTGGGCAGAGACGGTAGAGGGCATCAGAGCGGTGGTGGATGCCGATGTCTATATGATGACCAACACAACGATAACCACTGAGAACGTGGACGGCATTGAGGAGACCATTGCCTTTGCCGCGTCATTGGGCGTGCCCACCTTTGGCTGCAACAGCTTGATCTATTCTGGGGCGGCGGTGGCTGTGGGCAATGGCATCCCCGAGAGTGAGTTGGTGCCGATAATGGAGCGGGTCAAGGAAGCCACGCAGAGGCACCACATGCGCCTGATCTGGTACACGCCGACCCAGTACTGCGAGTTCGACCCGGTGGGTATGGAGCTGGGCATCAAAGGGTGCACCGCGGCCAGGTACAACATGTGCGTCGAACCCAACGGTGATGTGCTCCCCTGCCAGAGCTACTATGTGGCCCTGGGCAACATCCTGAGCGATGCGTGGGAGGCGATCTGGGAGCACGAATTGGCCCGCTATCTGCGCAATCG
>CBDUWJ010000206.1:0-5209 GCA_965370895.1 uncultured Anaerolineae bacterium
TCGTCGGACACGTCAAAGACCGAGTTGTGTGGCGGGAGCGGCTCGTACTTCATGAACTCTGGTATGCGGTCGTGGACCGTGGCAAAGCCCGCGGCCTCGTTAAAGGCACGCTCCTTGCGCAGGATCTCAGCGCCCAGCGGAACCACGTCATCGGCCGTATACTCGGTCCCCAGGACACCGTTGATCTCCTCCACCATCCCTTCAAAGCCACTGGGGATGTCCAAGATGGCGAAAGCGATGAACAGGCAGTGGCCGCTGGAGTCGATGACTGCGGTGGTGGCCTGGAAGGCGCGGCTCAGGTCGGCTTTGCCCTCCGGGCTCAGCGGATCGGCCGAGCCGCCCACGCCTGCGATCTCGGGGGCGATGGTATAGCCGGCGGTGTGGTCAGCGCCCATGGTGGAGGTGGCGTAGGTGATGCCGATGCCCTTGATCGCCCGTGGCTCGTAGGCCGGCATAGACTGCCCCTTGACCGTGGGGCAGCGAACGACGCCAAAGGTCCTGGCCGCGGTCTCGGTACCGCTTCCCAGGATGCGGCCCAGCGGCGTACCCTCGCCGATCTCGTGCAGCAGCTTGATGGCCGCCTTGCTATCGCCGAACTCGGCCAGCCCGGCCTCCATGGCCACCCCGATCGCGGTGCCGGTCTCGATGGTGTCCAGACCGTAGCCGTTGCACAGCCGCACCATCTCGGCGCCATCATCCAGGTCATCGATGCCGCAGTTGGCCCCCAGGGCCCAGATCGACTCGTACTCGACGCAGGAGACGTGCTCGCTGCCGTCGGGCTTGTAGTAGGTGTTCGAGCATTGGATGATGCAGCCCGGGCTGCAGGCGTGGTTGTAGACCTCCTTGCCCGTCCGCTCTTTGTTGTTCTCAAAGATGGCCTCGCCGGAGATCTTGGCCGCCCCCTCAAAGCGGCCGTCCGAGAAGTTTCGTGTGGGCAGGCCACCGGCCTCGTTCACGATGTTGACCAGGACGGCGGTGCCGTAGGTGTTGAGCGCACCCTTGGGCTTGGTGAGGTCGTGGGTGCGCAGGGCGTCGGCGAGCTTCTTTCGGCCCTGGTCAAAGAGGGCCTTGTCGGCCAGTTCGACGCCGGGACCGCCTTTGCGGTCCAGGACGATGAACTTGAGCCCCTTACTGCCCATCACCGAGCCCAGCCCGCCGCGACCGGCGAAGCGGCTGGGCCGCCCGGACATGTCGTCAAAGACCACGCCCGAGTTGCCATACAGGAACTCGCCCGCGACGCCGATGCCGGCGATGTACACCTTGCCAAAGCGATCAAAGACCTGGGGATAGACCTCGTACAGGTCCTTGCCTGCGTACTCGTCGGCGGGCAGGAACTCCACGTTAGGCTGGCCTACGGCCTGGTCCCAGGTCACGTGGGCCATCCACCACTTGCCCTTCTCGGCGGGCTGGCCCTCGACCACCAGGGCCTTGAGGCCCATGCCGGCCAGCGCCTGCGGAAAGCCAGAACCCGCGTTGGACTCTTTGATGCCACCGGTCAGCGGCGACTTGGCGCCCACGGAGAGGCGGGCTGAGGTGGACGATGCCGTCCCCGTCACAATGCCCGGCGCAAAGACCAGCTTGTTGTTGGGTCCCAGCGGGTGGCAGGTTGGTATCACCTCATCGTGAATGATGGTGGACGTGAGGCCCCGGCCGCCGAGAAGCTTGTAGGCCTCCGGCGCGTCCTCCAGGGAAAACGTGCGGTCCGTCATGTTAATCCGAAGTAGCTTACCCATCTTGAACCTCCTTGTGGTGTTACGTATTACCTATCTCGCGAAACGTCAAACGTGATGCGTGAAACGTGATTCGGGACTCGGGCTTTAGGACTCGCCCGGAACGTTGCGTCCATCGTCCGTATCCCAATCGCCAGTACTCTGGCGCGTCCTCCATCGCCAGTACCCTGGCGCGTCCTCCATCGCCAGTACCCTGGCGCGTCTTCCATCGCCAGTACCCTGGCGCGTCCTTCATCGCCAGTACCCTGGCGCGTCCTTCATCGCCAGTACCCTGGCGCGTGCTTCATCGCCAGTACCCTGGCGCGTGCTTCATCGCCAGTACCCTGGCGCGTCTTACTCATCTGGCTCGGTATAGGCGCTGCGCAGGCCGTGGTCCTTTCGCTGGCTGAATGCCTCTTGCACCTGGGAAGTCGCGCTCGCACCCAGGCGGTACTGGTAGGGCCACATACTCTGGCGATGGGATATGCCCACCCGATCGCCGTCGTGCAGGACCAGGTCGCGATCGGTGTCCAGACCGGGCAGCGAGGCCAGGTCTCCGTTGACGAAGGTGATGCCCCTTTCTTCGCTGGGCAGTCCCAGGTGGTCCAGGAGATGCGGCATCGTGCTGCCCGAGGGCAGCTTCAGGTGTAGCTCGGCGTAGCTACCCTTGCTCTGCTCGCCAGCAAAACGCGCCATCGGTCCGTACAACCAAACTTCTACCTCAATCGTGTCCATGGTGAGCCTCAAAGCCTCGGATTTCTGTCCCTGACCTCCTTTCCCAGAAATCAAAAAGGAGGCGTGCTCCCCGCAGCAGCGGGCAACCTGCCTCCTTTGCACAATGGCGGGCAAAGGGATCGCTCCCTCTACCGTATCGCTCATCCGTCCCAGAGGGACCGAGATGAGTCGGAGGACGAACCTTGTCCTATTCGTTGTACACCAGCGGAATTATAGCACACACGCGCCGCTTTGTCCAACTGGAACAGAGAAGTGACATATGCTTCTTCGGTACGGATGGAATAGTGTTTGAGGCAGATGGCGTCACAGACATAATCGAGCCGCTTTTTCAAAGTTGGTTCCATCGCTGTGCCCCTCCGCTACAGATTGACCTTTTCCGGAATCTGTTCTACAATGTGTCATCCGGCAGCCCTGCGCACTCTACAAGAGGGCGAAGGATTGCATTACCATACGAGGAATCTCCGTAGATGCAACTTGCGCAGGCAGCCAGATCGATTCTGTCCAAGATACCGGCACAATGGGGAAAAACGGGTAGCGCATACTCTCTAGTGAGGCAGCCCCAAGGGAGCATCACTCATCCCCCTGATTGAACTGCAACGAAATCCGCCTCTCTCCAACACGATGCTGAACCAGCTCTTCAAAGCCTCGTGGCCGAACCACCAGGACCGGTCCTTCGGGCCCGTTCTGGAGCAAAGCATGGTGTGCATCGCGGCATTCTCGGGCGAACGTCTCGTTGGCTTTGTTTGCGTGGCCTGGGACGGAGGCGTTCACGAGTTCGTGCTCGACACGACCGTTCACCCTGATGTTCGCCGCCAGGGCATCGCTCTATCGTCGTTCCAAGAGGCGGCCCGAGCCGCCTCCGACCGGGGTCTGGAGTGGCTCCACGTTGACTGTATGCCGGAGCTCGAGCCGCTCTACCGCGAGGCGGGGTATCGCCATACCAAAGCCGGATTGCTTGCACTGGGTAGGTAGAGGCCTGCCTGACAAGCCGCTGAAGCTGACGGCCGAACAGCGCAGTCCAAGAGTGCGGAGCCCACTCTCGTCTAGCCATAGTAATCTTGTCCCAACAAAGGAGTGGGCACAGCGTCTCTCTTATCGAACCGTTCAACAGCGACTATCCAGGGAGGAACCCCTATCGATGTCACAGAATGGCTGTTACACCTTCGACAAGCCGGTATCATCACCTCGCGGGAGCGTTCTTCTCATACACGGGAGCGCGCCGTTCAATCTCGACGGCCGAATCCCAGTGGATGGCCTCGATTCACCGTACGCACGCGAACCGTTCTATCACGACCTGGCGCTGCACCTTGTCACAGCAGGGTGGAACGTGTTGCGGTACGCAAAGCCTGGCGTCGCTCCTGATCGAATCGACCACGCGGGGTATGCCACAACAGATCTCGCTGTGATCTCGAAGCAGCTTGTCCACCTTTGGCACCTGCTGCCGTCGAGCATCCCCCGTGTTGTTTTTGCCTGGAGCGAAGGAACCCTGCATGTCAGGGCGATTCCCGTCGGAGAGATCGACGCACTGGTCCTCTTGGGCGCCGTCGCCACCAATATCGGCGACGTTATCGAGGCGCAGGGCGGACCGTCCAGAAACGACCTCGCACGGGAACTCTCCACGGCGGACCGGGCCGATATGCTCGGTTTGGATCGACCGGTGGGGCGACTGGCCGACGAGCTGGCGCTTGCACCCAATTGGACGGTCTTTGCGGGGCATCCGGACCTCCCGATCCTGATATTACATGGAAGCGTAGATCGTGAGGTCCCTTGTGACCAGGCCAAGGTTTGGCCGGACAAGCTGCGAGATCACAACATCACGGTGACGATCGGTCAAGGGTTCGACCACCGCTTCATGCCAACCGGCAAGTATGACATCGAGCCACTCACAAAGACCATTGTAGCCTGGCTCGACGCCAGTGTTCCCGGTGTGTAGCACCCTCATTTCGCACCGCTGCGTCTCGCTCGCCCAGCAAGACGGCTTGAAGCTGACACCCTGGGCCCAGCGGCCATTTCTGGTGTCACAGGCGTTGATGCAGGGCCCAAGCTGGAGCTAAAGCCTGACCGTTGCACGGCGGCACACGAAAAGCCATCACCACTGAAAAAACTTCTTTGGACAGGAGAATCGTACGCGCGCCGCACAATCTGCTCCGGCGATGGCCGCAGCGCGGCCTGCTCGACCAGGGGCTGTGGTCAGCACGATCAGCAGTACGAGGCCGCCAGCCAGAATCAGATGCCGGTATCCAGACGAGCCTATCGTAGCCGTTCCCCCAGAGCACAGAGTCTCGGAAGTCGCTCCAGGGCATAGCCGTGGGCACCCCCCTGGCCCGCACCGAGCAGGTGGTGACCGAATTGACCGATGCGGTAGAGCGGGTCAACGAGCGCTTCAGACCACGCCAGCCCGAGGGGCAGGAGCTGGTGCGCAACGTCATGGTGATCTACGGCCAGAACCCGGACGCCTTCGAGAATGGTCCCCACGTAGCCCGGGTGGTGGCGGACCTGCTGAGCGCCGAGATGCGCGACGCCCCCCTGGACGAGTTCCGTAACGCCTGGCGCGAGGAGGCCGGCGAGCTGGCGGACGTCATCTCCATCAAGTTCACCGAACCGGCCATCGGTCCCGGGGGACGGGCCATCGACCTGCGCCTGCTGGGCTACGACCTGGAGCGGCTCAAGGCCGCATCGGGCGAGCTGCAGGCCTGGTTCAACGGCTATGCGGGGGTGCTGGACCTGAGTGACGACCTGCGTCCCGGCAAGCGGGAATACCGCCT
>CBDUWJ010000207.1:0-5189 GCA_965370895.1 uncultured Anaerolineae bacterium
CAGGCAAGATGACATCCTGACCCAAATTCATCCTGCCTAACCACGCTGCAGGCGCCAGAACTGGATCAGGAGCTGCGTTGTTTGAGCAGCCCTGATCTGCTCCCAGGTTCCAATAGTACTAGATAACAGGCCAGAAAGTACTAGAAAGGCCGGTGCGGAAACCGGCCTTTTGTCATGTCATGGCGTCCCTTGTGGACGATGACAGGAGACCAGGCTTTTGCTATAATGGTTCGGTGGGGCGATGTGGAGGGTAGGAGAGCTGTGACCGTGCGCCAGATCCTCATCGCGGATGACGACGTGGTATTCCGCGAGGGATTGCAGATGGTTCTGAGTGACTATTACGATAGCGTATTGACTTCGGATAGCGGCGCCAAGGCAGTTGCTCTGGCAGACTTGCTGGTCCCTGACGTAGTGTTGATCGACCCCGAGGCGAAGGGGTTGGAGGCAGCCCGGCAGATCAAAGCCCGCTGGCCTCACACGCAAGTGATCCTGCTTTCGGTGTTCGATCGTTTCCTTGGGGCAGCTCTGGATATCGGGGCTGACGGCTACCTGTTGAAAGGATGTCCCATGGATGAGTTGCTGGCGGCAATCCGCCGGCCAGCTAGCCTGTCCGTACAACCTGAGCACTAGGGAGGAGGTAGGCTATCGACAATTTGACTGGCTTTGTGCAGGAACATCATTCTTGAGAGAATAGGGAGGGAGAGAAATGAAGAAGCTAGCCTATTGGATCCTGATTGCAGTCCTGTTGAGCGCGTTCCTGGTTGCTTGCGGCGCCACCGAAGCCCCACCTGAGCCCACGGAGGCCCCGGCAGCGGAGCCGGCCGGTGAAGAGAAGACCATGATCATTGGCTTTACCACTTCCCAGACCGGCAAATACAATGTCTCCTCTACACGCCAGGTCAACGGTCTTACGCAGTGGATGGACGAGGTGAATGCCGCCGGAGGCATCAAGCTGAGCGATGGCACCGTCGTCAAGTTTGCCTCGGTCACCTACGACGATGAGAGCAACAAGGACCGTGTCCAGGAACTCTACACCCGGTTGGCCACCGAGGACAACGCCGACTTTTTGATCAGCCCCTACTCCAGCGGCCTGACGGCTGCTGCGGCAGTGATTGCCGAGCAAAACGGCAAGATCATGATCACCACCGGGGCCGCTTCCGATGACGCCTACAAGCAAGGGTATACTCTGGTCTTCCAGGCCTACACCCCCGCCAGTCGCTATCTGACCGGCGCGGTGGACCTGCTGGCCAGTCTCGACCCGGACGTAAAGAAGGTCGCCTTTGTTTACGAAAGCACGGTGTTTGCTACTGGCGTGGTGGAAGCCGCCAAAGACTACGCCGAGGAGCAGGGTTACGAAGTCGTGCTCTTTGAAGGCTATGATGCCGAGACCGCCGACTTTGGGCCTTTTATCAACAAGATCGTGGGATCGGGCGCTGAGGCCATCCTGGGCGGCGGTCATTTCCAGGACGGCAGCACCTTTGCCCGCCAGATCCACGAGAAAGACGTGGACATCAAACTCTTCACGCTGCTGGTTGCCCCACCAGAACCAGACTTTGCCGACCTGGGCGACGCGGCGGTGGGCGTCATCGGCCCCAGCCAGTGGGAGCCGCTGGCCAAATTCACCCCCGACTCGGCCAAGGAGGCCGGCCTGGAGTGGTTCGGCGGGCTTGGCAGTGAGTTCGTAGAAGGCTACGAGGCCGCCTATGACGAAGAGCCGTCCTACCACTCCATGGGCGGGTACGCTGCCGGCCAGATCCTGCAGAAGGCCATCATGGATGCCGACTCGACCGATCCTGAGGCCCTCAAGAAGGCGATGGACGCGTTGGACATCCTCACCGCCTATGGCCGCATCAAGTTCGACACCAGCGAGGAGGCCCACGGGCTGCAGATCGGCCACTCTATGATCTACATCCAGTGGCAGAAGGATGATGCGGGCAACCTGGTAAAGCAGGTGGTCTGGCCAGCAGAAGGCGCGACCGCCGACACGCTCTATCCCAAGCCGTAAGGCAGAAAAGATGGAGCCAGAGATAGAGCGTACGCTCTATCTCTGGCTCCCATGTCTCTGATAAGGAGACCCGCATGGGTGACTTTCTCATTGCATCTTTGGCCGACGGGCTGCTCCTGGGGTTTGTCTACGGCATCGCGGCCATGGGTTTATCCCTGATCTGGGGCGTGATGGACGTGATCAACCTGGCGCACGGTCCTGTCATTGCCCTGGGAATGCTCGGCGTCTACTTTGCCTTCGTCGGGTTGGGCATGAATCCCTACCTGACCCTGGCGCTGGTAGCTGCCGGTGGGTTGCTGCTGGGCATCCTCATCTACTGGGGAGCCGTCCACCGCGTCATCAACGCGCCCCACCTGTCCACTTTGCTGGCCACCTTTGCCGTGAATATGATCATCATAGGCATCGGTACGGCGGTCTTTACGACGTCGCCGCGCAACGTGGATTTCTCCCTGGGGAGTCTTTCCGTAGGACCCATTACCCTATCCTGGACGCGAGTGAGCGCGGCATTGGCTGCCATGTTCGTGACTGCGGCGCTCTACTGGTTCCTCTTTCGTACCCAGCCGGGCAAGGCCATCCGCGCCGTATCTGATAACCGGGCCGCCGCCGAACTGATGGGCATCCCCACCAGTTGGATACTGGCCCTCAGCTTTGGCCTGGGCACGATGCTGGCCGCCGTCTCCGGCGGCTTGATTGCCACCTTTTTCCCCTTTACGATATTGGCGGGCGGCTCCTACGAGGTGAAGAGCTTTGTGATCTGTGTGCTGGGTGGCCTGGGTAACCCGCTGGGGGCGCTTATCGGTGGCCTGCTCCTGGGTGCACTGGAGGGGATCATCCCCGGCTTTATTGAGACCTCCTGGGTGCCCGTCTTGGAGTTCGTCCTGTTCGTCCTCATCCTGCTGGTGCGTCCACAGGGACTGTTGGGGAGCAAATCATGAAGCGACTCACGAACCCTGGGCTGTGGCTGGCGCTGGCGATCGTGGCCGCCTTTGCCCTGTGGCCGGCCCTGGCCAGCAACAAAGCCTACATCCGGGAAGTGGCTTTTACCATTCTGAAGGCGATGGCGCTGGCCTCCAGTCTGAACATTCTGCTGGGCTACACCGGCTACGTCAGCTTTGGCCACATCGTTTTTTTTGGGCTGGGCGGCTATACCGGATTCTACCTGCTGAGCGTCCATGATCTGCACCTGGCTATTGCCGTGCTGGCGGGCGGGTTGAGCGCCGGCCTCCTGGCCTTTCTGCTGGGCAAGGCGATCTTGCGCCTGCGCGGCGCCTACTTTGCCCTGGCCACCATCGGTGTGAATGAAGCATTCAAGGCTTTTGCCAAGAACTTTGACCCCGTGGGCGGGCCCACCGGGATGACGTTGCATTTCAGGGTCTACAAGAGCTATGGCGGCGCCGATCAGGCGCTGTGGATCGCCTACGTCTCTTTGGCAGTCCTGACCCTGGCCGTCGTCCTCGTCAGTTACCTGGTCAAGACCTCCCGCTTTGGCCTGGGCCTCATGGCTATCCGCGAGAACGAAGATGCCGCCGAGGTCATGGGAGTCAACGCACCCAATGCCAAGACCTGGGCCTATGTGCTGTCGGCCATCTTTCCGGGGATGGTTGGCGCGATCTTTTTCTTCAAAAACGGCAACATCGAGCCGGGCGATGCCTTTGTGCTGCACCAATCGATCGAATGGATCGTCATGATCATGCTCGGCGGCCAGGGAACTGTCCTGGGGCCGGTGGTTGGCGCGGCCGGCTACCAACGGCTGCGCGGCCTGCTGCTGATCAGTCCGCTCTTCAAGAACATCCAACTGGCCGTGGCTGGCGTGTTTCTGCTGGTCATCGTGCTCTTTGTACCGGCGGGAGTGGTCGGCTGGTTGCGGGGACGCTTTCCCCGGCTGCGGAGGGTGCTGGTATGACCGGAGAACCGATACTGCAGATCCAGGATGTGTCCAAGCGCTTTGGTGGTCTGCAAGCCCTGTCCCACGTCACCTTTGACCTGCCCAAAGGTCAGGTCCTGGGCTTGATCGGTCCCAACGGCGCGGGGAAGACGACTTTGTTCAACTGCATCAACGGTGTCTACGCGCCGGAGGAGGGCCAGGTGACCTTCCGGGGCAAAGACATTTCCGGCTGGAAGCCTTACCGCGTGGCCCACCTGGGGCTGGCGCGCACCCACCAGATCGTGCAGCCGCTGGAAGAACTGACCGTGCTGCAGAACGTGACGGCCGGCTCCTGCTTTGGGCACGAGCAGCGCTCTCTGGGAAAGGCGGAGGAGATCGCCGACCAGGTACTGGCCTTTGTCGGCCTGGCCGAGCGGCGCGACGAGTTGGCCGCCAGCCTGAACGTGGCTCAGAAGAAGCGCCTGGAGCTGGCCCGCGCCCTGGCCGCCCGCCCGTACCTACTGCTGCTGGACGAGGTGCTGGCCGGGCTCAACCCCACCGAGATCGCCGAAATGGTCACGGTGGTGCGCCAGATCCAGGAGCAGGGCGTGACCATCCTCATCATCGAGCACGTGATGCACGCCCTGATGAACGTCTCGGACCGGGTCATCGTCCTGGACTATGGCCAGCAGATCTCAGAGGGGACGCCCGACGAGGTCGCCAACGACCCCAAGGTGATCGAGGCTTACCTGGGCGATCCCGAGATGGCCGCGCGGCTGATGGGTAATGACCAATGACCAATATCCAATGTGACCAGAAACCCGGTTTCTTGTGCCAATGGTTGTCCTTCTGCTCATTGAAACCAATTGATTCAAGCAAGTTTCTTGTCCGAGACAGCCAAAAACCGGGTTTCTTGACCGTCGTTCAAAGCCAGGGTCTGGTCATTTACCATGGTACGGGGGAATAGGCAATGGCACTGTTAGAGGTTCAGAACGTCTCTTCTGGCTATGGTGAGGTCCAGATCCTTTGGGACGTCTCACTCAAGCTGGAACGTGGCAAGCTGACAGCCCTGGTTGGCTCCAATGGCGTGGGCAAGACCACGCTGTTGCGTACGGTGGTGGGGTTGGTCAAGCCCTGGCAGGGCTCCATCACCTTTGAGGACCGCGACATGACCCGTGTGTCGGCCCACGACAAGGCATCTCAGGGGATCGTCATGGTGCCGGAGGGCCGCCAACTGTTCCCCAGCATGAGCGTCTACGAAAACCTGGAGATGGGGGCCTTTACCAAGCGGGCCAAGGTGCACTTTGAGGACAACCTGGA
>CBDUWJ010000208.1:0-5188 GCA_965370895.1 uncultured Anaerolineae bacterium
GTCCAGCAGTTCGGTGACGATCCCAGCGGTTACGGTCACCGGAATGGAGATCGTCTCGCCGGGTGATAGAATCTCCGCCGCGAGCATGTATTGGCCGGGTGGAAGATCGATAACGCCGAACCAGCCGCTACCGTCGGTCTGGAGCGTGCGGGTCTGGGGACCGGTCAACTTTAGCGAATGGCCATCGACGGAAGGCAAGCAGGGCGGCGTTGGGGCAAGTGAACCCATGAGATGCCCCAGGGTAGGGGAGTCCTTCCAGGGGATGTCGGGTCCCGAGGCAGGTTGGGTGAATACCTCGGTCACGGCGGCGTTGACAAAGGCCCGGGATGAGATCCCCGCGTCGCTGGGCGTGGCGTAGCTGTAGCCAGACACTCCCAGGGCTTGGTTGCCCAGGGCGGAGGGCTGGCGCACGCGCCCCCACTGGGCCAGGCTGTCTCCCACACTGTTGAGGTAGAGACCCGTGCCCACCACTGTGCCTCGCCCGTACTGGTGGTCCTTTTGCCAGGCGATCCAACCGTCGAATGGACCGGCATAAGTGTCCTCGTCACGGTAGGTCATGGACAGCCCGAGATCGAGCAGACCTTCCTCCAGCCAACCCCGCCAGTCTTGCAGTTGGTGGGTGTAGGGTGTGCGCGTCTCCCAGGGATAATCATCGCTCGGCGGGCCGCCAGAGGCCGAAAGGGCCGCACTGATCCGCAACCGAGGGTTGATGGCGGTGGCAGTGAGATAGATCTTGCGAACCAGGGCCGTCACCTGGTCACGACGCCATCGCAGCCACTCGTCATCGTCAGGTTCGGGCAGATCGTCGCGGCCCGTCTGGGCATGAAAGCGGGACAGTGCGTTCGCATTGTAGCCCCAGGTCCGCCATGGATAACGGATGCGGTCCAGGTGCAATCCGTCGAGGTCGTAGCGGCCCGCCAGTTCGGCATAGACTGCCACCGTATAGTCCACGGCATCGGGGTGACCGGGGTCAAGGTAATAGGCCTTGTCCGCGCTCCCATCATCGCCGCTGTAGCTGGTCATCAGCCAGTAGTCGCGTCCCGTATGGCCCGGCCCATGCAGGTTGAAGGCGTGTTCAGGTGAGGCCGGGGGTGAGGCGCCGTTCCAGATGGCTAGGGTGGTGGCCCAGGCGTGTACCTCGATGCCAACAGCGTGGGCCCGTTCGATGAGGTAGGCCAGGGCATCGAAATCCGGGTTGGCGTCGCGCGCCCAGGGATCGAGCTCCGACGGATAGTACGTGTCGCCCCGCCGCCGGACCTGGACCACGAGCGCATTGAAATTGCCGGCCTGGGCCGTTTCGACCAACTCGTTGATCTGCGTCCGACTCTTGATACCGTTATGGTAAGCATCTACCCAGAGAGCGCGGAACTCGTCCGGGCCTCGTGGCCCGCAGGTGGTCAGGTCTACGTCATCCACGAAGAACGTGGTGGCACTGGTGACAGCGCGCAGGGAAAGCTGCACCGTCTGCCCGGCAAAAGCCCCCATATCGAATTCGGCCGTCTGCCAGGTATCCGTGGGCGAGTGGTTGGTAATGGTCAAGGCGTCGGCCTGGAGTATTCCGCTCAGGTCGTAGATGCCAACCGACAGGGTATCGGTGTAAGGTGAGGGTGTCTCGGGGTGGACAAACCAGGCCAGGGTCAGTGTGGCCGTCGGTTCGCCTGAGGGCAGGGCGACAGCCTGGGTCAGGATCGTTATCGTGTCGGTGACCGGCCCAGTGATGGTGGGGCCATGTACGCCGAGCGAGGCCAGCCAATCGCCGCCATGGGGTTCAATATAGCCGGGAAGGTTGTCGCGATGGGCCAGAACCGGCACTCCATCAGGAGCGTCTACCACCCAGGCAGATTGAGCAGCTCCCTGCTCGAATCCGGGATTGATGAGGCGGGGAATCTGCGTGCAGGGGACGCTGGGCACTCGCTGCACTGTGGTTGTATCGGTGACGGCGGCAGAGACGGCAGGATCGTTTTGTGAAGTGGCGGTGAGCACCGTAGTGTCTACCGTGCCGGAAAAAGCATCTGCCGGCACTGTGACGCTGATCGCCAAAGTGGTCCCAAGCCCGCTGTCCAAGGTGATGGGCGAGGAGTATGCCACTTCCCAGCCCTGGCTGCTGGTGTGAGAGAGGCGGAAGGTGTCGGTAATGCCTCCAAGGTTGGTTAGGGTATGAGTATACACAGCCGTCTCGCCGGGCTCGGCCAAACCACTGCGGTGAGGAAGGAAGGTCAAGTTTGGAGCCTTGCGCGGCAGCAAGTAGTCGGCAGCCCTGCAAAATAGGGCCGTGCGCACCGCAGGATCGGTAACCGCTTCGAGAGGAAAACCAAAGTGTATGACGCGGAAAGCGCCATCATAGGCGACGGCCGCGCCATCTCCCGTGCCACCCTTATAGGTCAGGACCACGGTCGCTCCAGGGGCCGCGGCCAACCGATCGGGATATCCCACGTCATAGGTGCCGCCGCTGCCGTCGTCAAAGCTGCTCGCCAGCCCGGAAAATGGCCCACCAGGCACCCCGGCAAAGTCGTAGGTTCCAGCGTCGTCGCCCAAGTACCGGGCTCGGAGATAGTCGCGGTAGAAGGCCGGGTCGCGGTGGTTTTCTACCAGATCGTAGCCAATCTCCGCGCCAGAGATGAGCAGTTTGCCACCGCCGTCGAGATAGGCCACTAACCGGGCCCGCTCCGCGTCGCTAAGGGCGGCATCGGCCACAGAGTCCTCGCCGACGAGCCAATCCACGGCAGGGTAATCGTTCAGGGACACGTCGCCGGATTCTACCGCCTCGTTGACCGCGCCGTCAAAGGCCAGGCCACAGGCACTCAGAGCCTGACCATGCTCCACGGAATAGTTGTAGCGGTTCATCCTCTCCAGGAACATGCGCTGATCAGTGCCCAGGAATGGAGCCTCCCACTGAGGGACCATGGCCGCCTGATCCAACCGGTCAAAGCCGTCCAAGATGAGGAAGGATGCCGCACCCCCGTCCACCGGGGTGCGCACAGCGACGACGGGTGTGGGAAAGGATTCGCCTCCCTCGCCAAGAGCGGTCACACGGAAAAAGCGCAGCGTCCCGGGGTCCAGGCCGGTCAGGGTCATGGTGATACCAGTGGTTTCGGCGCCGTTGTCAAAGGCGCGGCCCCCGGCGCTCTGATAGACCTTGTAGGACGTGGCGGCGTCGCCCCCCGCTGCCCAGGTCAGTGTCACATGACCGGGACCGGTAGTTCGGACGACGAGGTGAGTGGGAGGTTCGGGCAATAGATGGATCGGATCTCCATCCCGTTCGGCGAAATACTTGACGGTGCCTTGGTACACAGCACGGGCAGCGATCTGGCGGAAGACAGGTTCCCGGAGGTCGTCGGCGTCTCCGGGGTCCTCCGTGTCGTGAAAGGCCACTTCCAACAGTACGCCAGCGATCGTCGACAGCTCCCGTACCTCACCAAAGTCCGCGCGCCTTTTCCCACGATCCACCCAATTCGGGTTCCAGTCCGCCCGCAGATCGCGGATCAGTTCAGCATGGATCCAGTCCTGGAGTTCGGCGCTACCAGGGGTGGGCTCTGTGTTGTGGATGTAGCTCACGGTGCCGGTGCCGCCGCCGGCGTTGGTATGCCACGAGATGTAGACGGCGTCTTTAGCCTCGCCGGGGTACCCCTTGGCCGTTTCCCACTCGGCGTAGAGGGGACGCGAAGTGCTGTCATAGGTGGCTATCTCCAGCGGCGCGCCCTGGTACCGGACCCAGTACTTGGCCGCCTCCTCCCAACGGGGCCTGCCGCTAGGGCTGCCATTCGCAGCACCCTCCATCCTCGGGAGGCGTCCGCTGGGCTCGGGGATGCTGCCCAGCCCGCCGCCAAAGCGTATGGCGTCGGCGACGACGGCCTGGTCAGGATCGCTCGAAGTGTTGAGCAGTGTCACGCGCCTTGACTTGCCCGCTTCAAAGTAGTACTCGCCGAGGTAGCGCCAGGTCTGACCGTGGACCTCCTGGGAGATGCTGACCGGCGTCACGCCACCGAGGTGACGGATCTCGTAGCGGGCGTCCGTGGGCCGGTTGGTGCCGTGCCGGTACCAGGCCCAAACGCCGTACCAGCCTGCCTCGGGCAGGTCGGGCCTCCACATAGCAGAAGCCGACATGGTGCTAGATGTGTTGGCCCAACGATAGGTACTGCCCCCATAGCCAGGGGTGGAGCTGGTCAGCCAGGCGCCCGTTTCGCTGTAGGCCGGCGCACCCTCGTCGTTGTCCACGATGATTTCGTGTTCGATCATGGCCCGATCGCGGACCAGCCACACCTCAGCGCCGGCGTTCCAGAGGTAGCGGGTCAGGTAGTAGTTGACCGCCTCGGCGTTGGAGAAATCCTCGACGAGGCCATGATTGTTGCCCCGCTGCGTGGTCCAGCGGTTCAGGACGCTGCTCCAGTACCAGCCATGCCCAGCGCTGAGCCAGACCGTCTTGCCCGAGAGCGCTCCCTGGGGTTGCCCTTGGCCAAAGATGGGCGGCTGGCCCGCTTGCTTGGGGGCTAATCCGGGCCGATCGGGGGCCGCATCGTCGTTGGTTGGCACGGTGGGGACGATGACCGGCGGCCGGGGCAGAAAGTCGGACAGGGGCACAGCATCGCCAAACCCATCCTTGGCGCGGACGTGGACGACGTGCAGGTCCAGTGGATAGAGCGTCTTGACGATCTGCTCGACGATGGCGTCGCTGCGGTCGGGGTCTAGCTCATCGTGCAAGAAGCTGAGGGGCAGGAGCAGGTCGACAGTTACCTCATCTCCGACGACGGTCACAACGACCAGTTCTGCGTCTGAGGGCAGGGGCGAGATCAAGCCGCTGGCCCGCTCATCGGCTGTGGGACCGGCCAACAGAGCGCTGAGAAGCGAGACGGCGTCAGTCTGGGGATTGCCGCCAAGCGTGCCAGGCCGGGTCACGGGCGTGGCCTGTCCATTGTGGTAAAAGTACACGGTGAGAGCAGGGACTTGCTCAGCGATGGCCGGCGCCGCCTGGAGTAGGACCACACTCAGGAACAACGTGGCGAGTCTAGCCATCCACCACCGCCCTCCCCCTGACCAGCAGCGCACCACCCTACAGCATCTCCTTCAGTTCGCCTGGCTCGACGTAAGATCCTGCGCATGCCAGCAGGTGCTCTGGGCTGCCCTGGGGCACTGATGTCTCTATGATGGATGCCAAGCTCGTGCGTTCACGCAAAAGGTCCATAGAGTCCGG